>NZ_JBFBAD010000136.1:0-26555 GCF_040682075.1 Actinoplanes sp. NPDC051411
ATGCTCGACGCACTCATCCAAGCCGCCACAGGAAACCCCTGGATCCCCACCACCAGCTGAAAAACACAGCGTATCCGGGCACCTATCCAGTCACGCCGGCGGAAGCATTCGAGTACGCGTCGGCGGCGGCCCGGCGGGCGGCCGAAATGTCGGCCCATCGCGAGGCGGCCGAATTGTATCGGCGCGCCCTTCGAAACGCCCCGGCCGGCCTTTCGCCGGCTTTGCGGGCGACTCTGCTCACCGAGATGGCCGACGAATTGCTGCCGGCCGACCGGAATGCCGAGGCCGCCGACTGCTATGCCGAGGCCTACCGGCTGCACCAGGAGGTGAACGACCCGGTCGCGGCGGCGGCCCTGGTGCCGGACTGGGTCGCGGTCCGGCACCTGCTCGGCGCCGATCTCGCCGAACGGACGGGCGCGCTGCGGGGAGCGCTTCCGCTCATCGCGTTCCGCGATGATTCAAAAGCCCGGGAGATACGCGCGAACATCCATGCCGCCCTCTCGGCCGCCTACATGCTCGATCGCCGCCTGGCCGAGGCGATCGAGGACGGGGAGTTCGCGCAGTCGATCGCGGTCGAGGACTGCGACCGGGCCATGAGGTGCAACATCGACGCCACGCTCGGCTCGGTGTTCCTGTTCTCGGGCCGCATCGACGAAGGCCTCGAATTGCTGGAGGGGTCGATTTCCCGCGCGGCCGGATGGCGTTTCGAGGGGCAGGCCGCCCGCGGCTACCGCATGATCGGATCGTCGGCCTCGATGCTGGTCGAATATCCCACCGCCTTGCGGTGGCTGGGCGACGGGATCGCGTACGCCGAGCGGGTCGAACAATTCAGCGACCGGCACTACATGACGGCCCACCTGGCCCACGTGCACTGGGCGGTCGGGGACTGGGACCGCGCGCTTTCCCTGGCTCGGCAGGCGCTGGCCGACGGCGGCGGCATCACGACCCGCATAACGGCGCTGCACGTGCTGGGATTCGTCGCCTTCGGGCGCGGCGAATTCGAGTCCGCGTCGGCGTTGCTGACCGAGGCGGCGTCGCTCGGCGAGGGCATGCGGGAATTGCAGCGACTGTCGCCGGCGTGGTGGGGACTGGCCGAGACGGCTCTGCTGTCGGGCTCCCCGTCCGAAGCGGTGGCGTGGTGCGAGAAGGGATTCGAGGCGTCGGCCCGGGTGCGGGACGCGGCCTATCTCTTTCCCTATCTGGTCACCGGGGTGCGGGCCCATTTGGGTACGTCGGGGGCGACGGCGGCGCGGGAATGGCTTTCGCGGACCGCGGAGATCGTCACCGATCGGGGCATCCCGGGGACTCTGGGGGCGATCGGGCACGGGTGGGGGCTCATCCATCGGCACGAGGGGCAGACCGGTAAGGCGCGCTCCGAGTTGGAGGCGGCCGAGGGGTTCTGGCGGGGGCGGCGGCGATTCTGGGAGGGCGCGGCGGCTCGAGTGGATCGGGTGCTGTGTTCGTCGCCGGGTCAGGCCGCGCTGTTGCTCGCTTCGGCACGGCACGAGTACGCCTCGGTCGGGGCGCCTTTCCCCGAGCCCGCGCTTTCCGGTTCGCATTCCGGATCGCTTTCGGCCCGGGAAATGGAAGTGGCAAGGTTGGTGGCGGCCGGGATGACCAACCGGGAGATCGCCGCGGCGCTGACGATCGCCCTCAAGACAGCCGCCGCCCACGTCGAGCACATCCGCACCAAGCTGGGCTTTTCCCGCCGCTCGCAGATCGCGGCGTGGGTCGTCGCACAGGGCTGACCCGGTGAGGTAATTCGATCGGGTTACGTCAAACGGGCCATAGCTCCCGGTCTATCCAATTGGACACAATCGGAGCATGAGCGCCCCTGGCAATACGATCTTGATCATCGCCTTGCTTGCCCTGTTCGTCGCCTGCTGCGGCTACGCGGCCGGCCGCATCCACCAACGCCGGCAAACCGGCGGCGACCGGGAGGCGGCGTACCGCGACGGATACGAGAAGGGATCTCATAGCGTCTTCAGCCTGGCCGCCCGCGTGATCGTGCCCCGACGGCCGGTCCGGGCCGCGGCGCCGGTGAAGCCGGAGTCCGAGGCCCGCGACGAGACGACGCTGTTGCCGAAGATGTCGTCATCTTCGTCGCTGCCTTCGTCCTCGCTGTCGTCGTCCTCGCTGTCTTCGCCGTCGCTGTCCTCGTCCTCGCTTTCGCCGTCGCCGTCGGCGTCGCTGTCTTCGTCGGCGCTGTCGTCGTCCTTGCCGTCTTCGCCGTCGCTGTCGTCGTCTTCGCTGTCGTCGTCCTCGCTGTCTCCGTCCTCGCTTTCGCCGTCGCCGTCGCCGTCGCCGCAGGTCTTTCCCCAGCCTTCGCCGCAGGCCACGCCGCCGCTCTCCGCGCAGCCGGCGCCGCATTCGGCGCCGTCGCCCTCCGGGTATCCCGCGCCGCACTTCGCGTTTAGGCGGCCCGCGGCGCACTCCACGCCCGCGCTCCCGGCGCAGCCCGCACCCCAGGTTTCGCCGCACTCCACGCCCGCGCTCCCGGCGCAGCCCGCACCCCAGGTTTCGCCGCACTCCGCGCCCGCACAGCCTGCGCCAGATCCCGCGCCCGCGCCGCACTCCGCCGCCCCACTCCCCGGGCAGCCCTCCCCGCACTCGGTGCTTCCCCTCCCCGGGCAGGCCTCCCCGCACTCCGTGCCCCTCCCCTCGCAGCTCTCGCCGCGGGTTCCGGCCGCGGCCCGCTCTCTTTTCGATGCGGGGATCAGCCAGATGGGCTTTCCGGTGCCGCCGCCCCCGCCCGACGGAACCGTCCCGGAACCCTCGGCGGTCGGCGGCGTGCGCTTCCAGCGCTTCCCGGACCCCCGCACCGGCGGCGAGACCACCGTGCTCCCCGACATGAGCGACCGCGCGGCCCGTCCGGCGGAAGACGCGACCCCCGCGGAGACCGACAACGTCCCCGCGCCTCGCCGTGCGCCCGGCCACCGGGCTCCCGACGAGGAGGACACGGTCTCCCCTCCGCCCGCCGACGAGCCCGACGCCACCTCCTCCGGGCGGCACACGGTCCCCGAAGAGCTGGTCAAGGCCACGACCTACCGCCTGCCGCCGGACCGCGTCTTCCGGGCCAAGGTCCGCGAAACGACCGCCACCCCCGACGAGCCGACCGCCAAGCTCGTGCCCAAGCCGCGGCAGTCGTGAAGTTGTCGTACCCCGGTCGTAGGGTGCCCGCATGGTCACCGTCGATGACGTCCGCCAGGTCACCCGCGACCTGCCCCGCAGCTCGGAGCACCTGATCCGCGACCGGGTCAAGTTCCGGGTGGGCAAAATCGTCTATGTGGCCTTCTCCCGCGACGAGACGGTCATGGGCTTCGGCTTCCCCAAACTGGAGCGGGCCGCCCTGGTCGAGGCCGAGCCGCAGATCTTCCACCTGCCGGGCGAGTCCGACATGCGCTTCCACTGGGTTCAGGCGTGGATGGCCGAGCTCGACGAGGAGCGCATGACCGAGCTGGTCCTCGACGCGTGGGCTATGTGCGTGCCGAAGAAGGTGTGGTCGGCCTACCTTCCGCGGCTCGCCTGACCAGCACCAGCCCGCCGTCCCCGAGCACGACCTCGCAGACGAAAGGGGCCGCGGCCGGCGCGGCGGTGAGACCCGGCCCGAGCAGGGCCTCCAGATCCGCCCGCGGCGGACGACAAGGAACCCGCACCGAGGTCACCACCCCGCCCTGCTCGGTCGCGGCCACCTCACGGCCGGCTCCCAGCGCTTCGAGGACGGCGCCGGCCGGGCCGGGTGGCGCGGTGCACAGCCGGTGCGCCCAGTCGGCGACGACGATCGCGTCGACGACGCCCCGGCTGCGCCGCGCCTCGCTCCCGGCACGGAGCTGGTCGGCGGTGGGCGCCGGCCCGAGCCAGGGCGCGGGCCAGTCGTCGAGGTCGAACGCCGGCCGGTAGTCGACGAACAGCGTGTAGAGCGGCTCAGCCGGGAAGTCGTTGACGCGCAGGCGCAGGTCGACACCGTCGTGGCTGGCCCGATAGGGGAACTCGCCGTCGGCCGTGCGCTGCCAGGCGATGGGCTCCCCGGCGTAGTCCATGCCTATCCGAGCCGGGGTGGGCCGGCGGCGATGCGGGCCTCGATCTGGGCCATGCGCTCAGGGCTGTGGTGGGGCATCTCCCAGCGGGTCTCCAGCCACCACGTGCAGCCCGCCTCGGCCCACGGCCTCACGATCTCGGCGGCGGCCCCGGCGTCGGCCGGTGTCTCGCCGTCGACGATCACGTCTTGCCCGGGGCGGTCGAGCCACGCGCGCATCTCGCCGAGCCGGGCCGGTGTGTCGGCGCCGCTCGGGATCACGCCCTCGCAGCGTTGCCCGCGCCGCAGGGATTTCGGTCGCGGCCATACGGCCACGACCCAGATCGGTACGGGATTTTGCACCGGCCGCCCCACTGCGGCCAGGTCGTCGCGGCCCACCGCGTACGAATAATGGGTGCCCTGATAGCTCAGCCCGCCGGCCCAGAGGGCCCGCATCAGGTCGATGCCCTCGTCCATCATGGCCGCGCGGGTGCGCAGGTCGAGCTCCTCGCCGGTCAGCGGCAGATCGGTGGTGACCGCCCCGACCCCGACCGCCAGCACCGCCCGCCCGCCGCTCAGCTGGTCGAGGGTGGCGACCTGGCTCGCCACCTTCCACGGCCGCCGCCACGGCAGCGGCGTCAGCATGGTGCCAAGCTTGACCCGCGAGGTCGCGGCCGCCATCGCCGCGAGCAGACTCCACGCGTCGACCCCGTAGGCCGCCTCCCACACGAACACACCGTCCCACCCGGCGCGCTCGGCCAGCACGGCCTGTTTCAGCTGCTCGGGTGCAGTGCCACCCGGGAGCACCACGCCACACCTGAGGGTCATACGGCCCAACCTAGCGGCCCCCTCTGACACGATGCCTGGCATGACCGCGATCGCACGCCTCGGCGCCGTAGCCCTGGACGCCCCCGACCCGGCCCGGCTGGCCCGTTTCTACCGGGAGGTGCTCGACCTCCAGGTCGTCTTCGAGAACGACAGCTTCGTGGCGCTCAAGGGCGCCGGCGTCCTCCTGACCATCCAGCGGGTGGCCGGCCTGCCGCCGGCCACGTGGCCCGAGGGCGACATCCCCAAGCAGATCCACCTCGACCTCGCCGTCGACGACCTCGACACCTCCGAGAAGGCCCTGCTGGCAGCCGGCGCGGTGAAAGCGGAAACCCAGCCCTCCCCGGACCGCTGGCGCGTCCTGCTCGACCCGGCCGGCCACCCGTTCTGCGTCACGACCCTGATTCCCGAGGTGTAGCCCCCGGGACCAGCTCGATGATCGCCGATTACCGCTAGCCGAAATTCGCCCCCGAGTGTCCATTGAGCCAAGTCGGACGCCTTGTGGGTGATACCCGGCGCCCGCGACCGCCGCTACGGTGAGGAGCCTCGATTCCGCAAGGGAGCACAACGAGGGGTTGCGCAGGTGCCGACGTATCGGTTCAGTGTGCCGCCGGGTTGGCCGGTGCCGCCCGCCGATTGGACACCGCCCGACGGATGGAGTCCCGATCCGTCGTGGCCGCCGGCGCCACCGGGCTGGCAATGGTGGGTCCCCGCGAACGATTCGGCTCCGCCAGATCGTGGCCGCGTGGATGTGCCGGTGATCGCCGGCCGCGCGTCGGTGTTGCGGGCCTACAACGCCGAGGCCGACAGCTGCGTCGCCCGCGTCCGGCCATATCGCCTGCACACCACGATCGAACGCCTGGACAAGGTCGCACACACCATCACCCGGCTCGGCAAGACCATGGGTATCCGCGTCGCGCCGGACTATCACCGGCTACGGGTGCAGGAGATCACCCTGACCGCGGACTACCGCGCCAAACAGGACGAGGAGAAGGAACGTATTCGCGAGGAACGTGAACGTCAACGCGACGAGCGGGCCGCGCTTGCCGAGTTCGAGCGGGAGAAGGCTCGTTTGGCCAAGGAGCAGTCCCACTACCAGGCCGCCCTGGCTAAACTGCATGCCAAAGGCGATACCGCGGCAGCAGCCGAACTCCAGACCCGACTTGCCGAGATCGGCGAGGCGATTGCCGGCGTCGAGGCGCGTGAGGCCAATACCCGCGCTCTGATCTTCAGCGACGATGCCGTCAGCCTGGAAACCCGGCTGCACGCCGCGCTGGCCGACCACCGCGTCAACAAGGTCAACGCCCGTCGTGAATTCTTTTACCCCAGTCCGGCGCAAGTCCGCGACCTCCTCCAGCAGATCGCCGGCCAGCACCTGCTCGCCTACCACGACACCGCTGAGGCCCTCGAATGGCGGGCCAGTGGCACGCACGCCCGACCCACGCAACAGCCCTCGACGGCATCGGCATGATGTTGTCCGGGACGGACGTGGTTCAGCGCCGCCGGGAGTCGAGTGCGGCGACGCGGCGGGGGCCGGCCGTGCGCCGGTAGCTGGCGTCGAGCAGTTCCTCGACTTCGGTCCAGTCGGTGTCGTCGGTCAGGTCCAGGCCGATCCAGCCGGAGGCGCCGAGGTAGGCCGGTAGGTAGCAGCGGTCGTCCTCCAGCAGCGCCTCGCGTTCGGCGGGCTCGATCAGGATCAGCGCCGACTGCTCGTGCCGCTGGTAGGCGCCGTCGATTTTCACCGAGCCGCCGTAGTAGGCGAAGACCTTGGTGGTGAAGAAGGCGGGGTGTCCGTGGGAGATTTTCTCGGCCGCGTCGGGGAAGTTCAGGGCGAGCCCGCGGAGCCGGCCGAGGAGTGGGTCCGCCTGGTCGAACATGATGGGATGCGCCATGTCAGAGGGTAAACACAGGACCGGCCGACCGTGGGGGCCCGAAACCGGATCATAGGGTAGGGCCGATGGATACCGTGGGAATCGTGAGTCCGGGCTTCATGGGCGCCGGGCTTGGTGGGGCGCTGCGGGCCGGCGGGGCGCGCGTCGTGGCGACCGTTGACGGGCGGTCGGCGCGGACCGGACGGCTTGCCGAGGAGGCCGGGCTGGAGTTGCTGCCGGCGCTTCGCGATGTGGTCGAGAGCGCCGATGTCGTGCTGGTCGTGACGCCGCCGGGAGAGGCCGTCGGGGCGGCGAAGGCGATCCGGGGCGCGGCTGAGGCGGCCGGGAGCAGTCCGCTCGTGGCCGATCTCAACGCGGTCTCGCCGACCACGATGGCGCGGGTCGAGGAGGAGCTGAAAGGTCTTCGCCTCGTCGACGGGTCGATCTCGGGTCCGCCGCCGAGCGATCGGCCGGGCGCCCGGCTGTACCTCTCCGGGCCGGAGGCCACCGTGATCGCCGGCCTGCCCTGGGACGGCCAGGTCGAGCCGATCGTGCTCGGCGACCGGGTCGGCTCGGCGAGTGCGCTCAAGATGTGCACCGGGGGCGTCTACAAGGGACTGACCGCGCTGATCACACAGGCGATGCGGACGGCGGGTGCTTACGGCGTACTCGAAAAGGTTCTTTTTGATCTTGAAAGCAGCGGGCTGGCGCAGACCGCCGGGGTCGCGCGGTCGGCTACGAAGGCGTGGCGGTTCGTGGATGAGATGCGGGAGGTCGCGGCCACCCAGGAGGCGGCCGGGCTGGCGCCGGAGCTGTTCGCGGCGATCGCGGAGATCTATGCCGGGGTGTCGCGCACCGAGCTCGCTCACGGCGACCCCGAGTCGGCGCGGGAGCTGTCGGCGGCCGAGGTCGTCCGGCTCCTCCAGCAATAGCGGGTGGTATCGGGCGGAACAACTCCGACATCGATGTCATACTGGGGCCCCGACACCGAATTCACCCCGGAGCGCCATGCCCGCCGACGATCCCTCGGTCCGACGGCCGACGCTCACCCAGGTGGCGGCGCTCGCCGGGGTCAGCCTCAAGACCGCCTCCCGCGCGCTCAACCGGGAGCCCAACGTGGCGCCCTCGACCGGGCAGCGCGTGCTCGACGCGGCCGACCTGCTCGGCTACCGGCTCAACGGGATCGCCCGTGAGCTGCGGCGGGGTGCGACCAGCGCGCTGGTCGGGCTAGTCAGCGGTGACCTGGCCAACCCGTTCTATTCGGCCGTGGCCAGCGGCATCGAGCGCGAGCTGCGGCAGCACGGCCTGCTGCTGGTGACCGCCAACAACGACGAGGACCCGGAGCTCGAGCGCAGCCTGGTCGACGCGTTCCTGGAGCGCCGGGTGCGGGCGCTGCTGATCATCCCGAGCGTGGGCGAGCACGACTACCTGTCGATCGAGGGCAGTCACGGCATCCCGTTCGTCTTCCTCGACCGGCCGCCGGACGGGGTGAACGGCGACGCCGTGCTCATCGACAACGTGGGCGGCGCCCGGTCGGCGGCCGAGCACCTGCTCGCCGGCGGCCACCGGCGCATCGCCATGGTCGCCGACCTGGCCCGGATGGCCCCGCAGCGGGGGCGCATCGACGGGTTCGTCGCGGCTATGCGGGCGGCCGGCAACACGGCCTGGGAGCCGTACGTGCGCACCGACATCCACGACGTACGCCATGCCGAGCGGGCCGTGCGCGATCTGCTCGAGCTCGATCCGGCGCCGACCGCGTTCTTCACCACCAACAACCGGCTGACCACGGGCGCGCTGCGGGCGATGCGGGACGTCGCCGAGCCGCCGGCCCTGGTCGGTTTCGACGACTTCGACCTGGCCGACGTGCTCGGCACGACCGTGGTCGCGCACGACATGACGGCGATCGGGCGGGAGGCGGCCCGGCTGGCGTACGAGCGGATCAGCGGGCACACCGGCCCGGCCCGCACGATCGTCATCTCGACCTCGGTCGTCCCGCGGGGGTCCGGCGAAAGGCCACCCCGATAACATTTCGGGACCGCCCGTTCGGGGAGGAGGCGCCACCCCACCCCGGGCCATAGGGTGAGTTTGTGGCCCCCGAAGAGCAGCGCACCAGCGACTTCGCGATGCGCATGGCGTTCGCTCTGGAGAAGGATCCGACCGAGGGCCCGCGCCGCACCCACGTCACGCTCAAGATCATTCTGGTCACGCTGGCCTGGCTGGTGGTCGTGCCGCTCATGGTGGCGTACGGGATGACCGGCAAGCACCGCGGTGACGAGGTGTTCACGCTGGCCGCGCTGGCCAACCTGGTGCTGCCGTTCTCGGCCGCGGTCATCGCGACCCGCAACAAGCGCTCCGGTGTCGCCGGGCTCTACATTGTCCTCACCCTGCTGATGATCCTGCCCTCGTTGGTGATCGGTCATGCCGGCTGACAAAAAGGCGGCCAAAGAGGAGCGCGACGGCGTCCCCCTGACCAACCTCGACCAGGAGCTGTTCGAGGGCGCGGGCGCGACCAAGCGCGACCTGATCGACTACCTCGACGCGATGTCCGGGCGGCTCCTGCCGGTGCTCCACGACCGGCCGCTGTCGGTGATCCGCCTGCTCCGCGGGCAGGACCAGTTCATGCAGAAAAACCTGCCCAAATACACCCCCGACTGGGTGCCCCGCACCGAGGTCTGGGCCGAGGCGTCCCACCGCCAGGTGACGTACGCGTTGTGCAACGACCGCCGCACGCTGATCTGGTTCGGCAACCAGCGCGCGGTCGAATACCACCCCGCGCTCATGCTCGCCGGGCAACACCATCCGACCCACCTGATCATGGACCTCGACCCGCCCGAGGGCGGCGACTTCGGCCAGGTCGTGGCGACGGCCCGGCTCGTACGCCAGGCGCTGGCCGACGCCGGCCTGGCCGGCGCCGTCAAGACCAGCGGCTCCAAGGGCCTGCACATCTTCGTGCCGCTCACCGACGACGCCGCGACCGAGGACGTCGCCGCCGCGACCCGGGCCGTGGCGGTGCGGGCGGAGAAGCTCGACCCGCAGCTGGCGACGACCGCGTTCATCCGGGAAGACCGGCACGGCAAGGTCTTCCTCGACGCGACCCGGTCGGGCGGCGCGACGGTCGTCGCGGCCTACAGCCCCCGCATCCGCCCCGGCGTGCGGGTGTCGTTCCCGCTCCCGTGGGACGCGCTCGACGACATCACCCCGGCCGACTTCACGATTCACAACGCGCCGGGCCTGCTCGGCGACGACGACCCGTGGGCCTCCTCGATGCCCGCGCCGCAGCCGCTCGACCCCGGCCTGGTCGCCGAGGGACACACCATCCCGGTGGCCCGGGTGCAGGCCATGCACGAGGGAAAGCGCCGGGCCAAGGCCCGGCGGGAGGCTGACGGCTAGGAGACGAGGTCGCGCCAGAAGGGTACGGTCGGGCGCCGCCCCGCGCTCTCGGAGGCCGTTCCGATGCCGAACTCGCGGGCGATCCAGTCCTCCAGGTCGTCGCCGTACGGGACGATGTCGGTCTGATAGATCGACAGCACGGGGTGACCGCTCAGGCCGGCGGGCAGATAGCGGTGCGAATACAGCGGCACCATCCGCGGCACGGTCATCAGGTAGCGGCGGGCCACCTCCACCGCGTCCTCCATCCGGGCTTGGCGCGGGCCCCAGCCGTCATACCAGAAGTCGTTCTGGGCGACGTCGAAGAGCACGCCCTCGACCGGTGCGGTCAACCGGTCTCTGATCGCCTGCCGGTCGGCGTCGCGCCAGTCGGGCCAGCCCCGGCCGGACGGCAGCCCGGCGGCGAGGAAAGCGCGGTGGTCGTCGGCGAAGCGGAAGCCGAACTCGTCCTCGATGCGGGAGAACTCGGCGTCGGACAGGCCGGGCGACAGAGGGAAACGCCCGGAGCTCGCAAGGAGGTCCACGTCGATACCCTATGTCCTGTGTAGGGTCCGTGTCGTGCGACGGGTCCTCGTCTATGGCGTCACCGGTTCGGGGAAGTCGACGCTCGCCCGGCTGGTGGCGGAGCGACTCGGGTTGCCGTTGGTCGAGGTCGACGAGCTCACCTGGGAGCCGGGCTGGGTGCCGGTCCCCAAGGAGGTTCAACGCGAGAGGATCACGGCGATCTGCGCCGGCGACGACTGGGTGCTTGATCACGCGTACGGAAGCTGGCTGGATGTTCCCCTGGCCCGCGCCGACCTCGTGGTCGGTCTTGATCTTCCCCGTCTCACGTCGTTGAGCCGGCTGGTGCGGCGCACGCTGGGCCGCATCGTCCACCGCACGCCGATCTGCAACGGCAACGTGGAGAGTTTCCGCGAGATCTTCCTGCGCCGCGATTCGATCCTGCTCTGGCACTTCAAGTCGTTCGCCCGCAAGCGCGCGAGAATCCGCCGGTGGGCGGCCGATCCGTCGTTTCCCTCGACGATGGTGGTGTTGCGCTCGCCGGCCGAGGTCGAGCAGTGGGTGGCGTCGTTAGGCACCGGCCCGGCGTAGGCGTTCCACGCAGGTCGCCGTCCGGCCGGTCTGGTCGGGCCGGGCCTTGACCGCGACCTCGCGGCCGTCGGCCAGCCGCGGGCCGAAGACCTCGGACAGGTGGGCCGAGGAGTGCAGCACCTCGGCCGGTTCCGACCCGAGGTGATCGCGGCACCACGGCACCAACCAATCCGGCGACATCGGACGAATCTATCGCGGGCCCGGGCCTTGCCCATTCCTTCATTGACAAGTAACGATGCCTGGAGGTCTCGCCGGACGTTCGGAGGACACATGAGACGGCTACGACGGGGTGCCGCGACGGCGGCTCTGAGCCTGGTAGGAGCGCTGATGATCGGAACTCCCGCGCACGCGGTGGGTGGGGCCGCGGGGTTCTCGAGCTCGTTCGAGGCCGGCGACCCCCAGCCCGCCTGGACCGACACCGCGGAGCGGGCGGGTGGCGTCGACGGGACGATCGCCATCGGGATGCCGGGGACGCTGCGCAACCACGTCACCGATGTCACGGTCAGCCGGAACGCCAACTCGGTCGAGGTCGGCACCAATCTCAACGACGGCGACGCGACCAGCAAATGGCTCGTCGACACGCCGACGAGCTGGGCGCAGTACACACTGGACGGTCAATATACCGTCGTCAGATATGCCCTGACCTCGGCCAACGACGCGCCCGAGCGTGACCCGCAGGCCTGGACGCTGGAGGGCTCGAACGACGGCGGCGCGACCTGGACGACCGTCGACACGGTCACCGGGAACACGTTCGATCGGCGTTTCGAGACCAAGACGTTCGACGTGGCGAATCCCGGCCGCTTCGCCGTCTACCGGCTCAACATCACCGCTCATCCGTCGGGCAATCTGACCCAGCTGGCCGACCTCGACATCGCGGACGCGAACGTCACCACGCCGCCGCCGTCGCCGATGCAGAGCCGGATCGGGAACGGGCCCGCGAGCTCGCCGACGGCCAAGGCGGGCGCCGGATACAGCGGATTGAAAGCGTTCCAGATCGCCGGGCGGCACACCGTCGACGGGCGGGGCTTCTCCTATAACAAAGTGTTCGACGTCAAGCTGAAGGTCGCCCCGGACACGCAGCTGTCGTATCTGGTGTTTCCCGAATTCAACCGTGACGACCTCAGCAACCCGGCGACGTATACCGCGGTCGATCTGCACTTCACCGACGGAACCTATCTGTCCCAGCTGAAGGCGGTCGACCAGCACGGCATCGTGGTCAGCCCGAATGCTCAGGGCGCGTCGAAGACGCTCTACACGGCCCAGTGGAATCAGCGGACGTCACGGATCGGGAACGTCGCCAGGGGAAAGACGATCGACCGGATCCTGGTCGGTTATGACAAGCCGAGTGGGCCGACGAGTTTCCGGGCCTGGTTCGACGACATCAAAATCACCCGCGCTCCGGCAGCCGGCCGAAAGTCCCACTTGTCGGATTATGCCGACACTCGCCGGGGCACGCTGAGCAGCGGCGACTTCTCGCGCGGCAACAATTTCCCGGCCACCGCCGTGCCGCACGGCTTCAACTTCTGGACGCCCGAGACCGACGCCGGCTCGACCAGCTGGCTCTACCAGTGGTCGCGGCAGAACAACGCCGACAACCGGCCGACGATCCAGGCGTTCGCGGCCAGCCACGAGCCGAGCCCGTGGATGGGTGACCGGCAGACATTCCAGTTCATGCCGTCGCCGGCGCCGGGCGTTCCCGACGCGGGCCGGGCCGGGCGAGCACTCGCATTCAGTCACGACAATGAGATCGCGAAGCCGTACTACTACGGGGTCACGTTCGACAACGGGATGAAGACCGAACTCGCGCCCACCGACCACGCGGCGATATTCAAATTCACCTTTCCGCCGGCCGGCGGGAACCTCATCCTCGACAACGTCAACGACAACGCGGGACTCACCATCGACCCGGCCGGCGCCGCCGTCAGCGGCTGGTCGGACGTCAACAGTGGGTCACTCTCGGCGGGATTCACCCGCATGTTCCTGTACGCGACGTTCAACGAGCCGATCGTCTCCAGCGCCATGCTGCCGACCGGTAACCGCCCGTCGACCGGCTACGTGAAATTCGCCTCCCCGACGGTCACCATGCGGGTCGCCACCTCGCTGATCAGCGTCGCGCAGGCCAGGCACAACCTCGACCTGGAAATCGCGCCGAACTCCACCCTCGATCAGGTGCGAGAAAGAGCCCGCAAACTGTGGGACGCCAAGATGCACACGATCGAGGTCGAGGGCGCGTCGCCGGACCAGCTGACGACCCTCTATTCCAACCTGTACCGGCTGTTCCTCTATCCGAACTCGGCATTCGAGAACACCGGCACCACCGCCGAACCGGTCTACCGGCACACGGTGCAGTCGGCGGTGACCAGCCCGGCCAGCACGGCGACCGAGACCGGCGCGCCGGTCAAGGACGGGAAGGTCTACGTCAACAACGGGTTCTGGGACACCTATCGCACGACCTGGCCGGCCTATTCGCTGCTCACGCCGAGTGACGCGGGTCAGATGGTCGGCGGCTTCGTGCAGCAGTACGAGGACGGCGGCTGGATCTCGCGCTGGTCCTCCCCCGGATACGCCAACCTGATGGTCGGGACCAGTTCGGACGTGGCCTTTGCCGACGCGTACCAGAAGGGGGTCAAAGGTTTTGACCCTGCGACCGCCTATCAGGCGGCGCTGAAAAACGCGACGGTCACGCCACCCAACGACAACGTGGGCCGCAAAGGGCTGGCGACGTCGATCTTCAAGGGATACACGCCGAGCGATGCCACCGGCGAGGCGATGTCGTGGGCGATGGACGGCTACATCAACGATTTCGGTATCGCGAACATGGCTTCGGCGCTGGCCCGGAAGACCGGCGACAAGCGCTATGCGGAAGAGGCCGAATACTTCCGGAGCCGAGCCCAGAACTACGTGAACATGTTCGACCCGAACGTCGGATTCTTCCAGGGTAAGGATGCGAAGGGGAACTGGCGGCTCGGGCCGACGCAGTACGACCCGCGGGTGTGGGGCTACGACTACACCGAGACCGACGGGTGGAACATGGCGTTCCACGTGCCGCAGGACGGCCAGGGCCTCGCCGACCTGTACGGCGGCCGGGACCAGTTGGCCAAGAAGCTGGACACGTTCTTCGCCACCCCCGAGACGGCCACGTTCCCCGGTTCCTACGGCGGAACCATTCACGAAATGCTCGAGGCCCGCGACGTCCGGATGGGCCAGTGGGGGTTCAGCAATCAGCCGTCGCACCACATCCCCTACATGTACGACTATGCCGGCCAGCCCTCGAAAGCCCAGGCGCTCGTCCGGGAGGCGTTGTCGCGTCTCTATCTGGGCAGCGAGATCGGCCAGGGCTATCCGGGCGACGAGGACAATGGCGAGATGAGCGGCTGGTACGTCTTCAGCGCGCTCGGCTTCTATCCGCTGCAGATGGGCAGCCCGAACTACGCGATCGGGTCGCCGCTGTTCACCAAGGCCACGGTTCACCTGGAGAACGGCAGGAAGATCGTCATCAATGCGCCGAAGAACAGCGCGTCGAACGTCTACATCCAGGGCCTGAAAGTGAACGGGAAGGCGTACAACTCGACCTCGTTGCCGCATGCGCTGCTGGCCGGCGGGGCAACGCTGGACTTCGCGATGGGGCCGCACCCGTCGTCGTGGGGCAGCGACGGGCCGCCGAAGTCGATCTCCGCACCGAGCCTGACCGACCTCACCGGGCCGGGCGTGGCCTCCGAGCCGGCACTGGTCGACGACACCAGCGCCACCCGGGCCACGCTGACCGGCGACTTCACCTACACCTTCAACAGCACCGGCGAGAAGGCCACCTTCTACACGCTGACCTCGTCGAACACGACCGGAACCGACCCCACGTCGTGGACCCTGAAGGGCTCCGCGGACGGGGTCACCTGGACCACGATCGACACCCGGGCCGACCAGACGTTCGACTGGCGGCTCCAGACCCGGCCGTTCAAGATCGCCAAGCCGGGCGCGTACAAGTACTACTCACTCACCGGTGTCACCGGCACCTCACTGGCCGAGATCGAGCTGCTCGGCTGATTAGAGTGGACGGCATGTCCGATGATCAGCTCTGGAATGCCGTCCTGGCAACCAATCTGGGGACGCTCGCCACCATCAAACGGGACGGGCGCCCCCAGCTTTCCGACATCAACTACTGCGCGGCGCCGGGCCTCATCCGGTTCTCCACCCGCACCGCCCTGGCCAAGGTCGCCAACCTGCGGCGCGACCCGCGCGCCAGCCTGAAGATCACGGCCCCGCAGGGGTACGCCGTGGTCGAGGCGACGGCCGAACTCTCCGAGCCGTCGAAGGCGCTGGACGACGCCACGGTCGAGGAACTGATCGAGGTCTACCGCCTGGTCGGCGGCAAGGAGCACCCGGACTGGGACGACTACCGCCGCGCCATGGTCGCCGACGGCCGCCTGGTCGTCCGCCTGCACGTCGAGCGGCTGTACGGCTGGGTCATGTAAACCCCGGACAACGGCCTTCGAAGGTACCCGGCGCGGTGGACGCTCGGACAGGAAGAGAATTCGCCGCGCCTCATCCAGCACCGGATGAATGATCTAGCAAAGCCGCAGGAAGAACCGGTCGAATAGACCGAAGGCAACGTGGCAATCTGCAATATGGCACCTTATTTGGCGGACTACGGGTCATAGTCATTCATGCATGCAATAGTGGCGCACCGATGTTTCATCACCCATTATTGGCGCATGAGGAAGGGCCTCATGTCGGCGACGCCTGCCCGGCTTCGCTGAGCCCAGCCCTGGAGGGTCGGGACATGACCGGAGGCAAGGTAGCCGCGTACAAACCACGTGCAATCGGCCGTGTCGCCGGCTGGTCCCTGTGCATTATCGGTATCACTTTGATCACCCTGCTCGCCGGCGTCGGAGTGGCCGTGGTACTGAGTGGACAGGTCGCCAGTGATCAATGGAACCGGCTGAGCGACGTGGGCCAGACCTTCGGCGCGCTCAGCTCTATTATCAGCGGCCTCGCCTTCGCTGCTCTGGTGGTGACCGCGAGGATTCAGTTTCGCGACATGCAACAGAACCGGCTGGAGATCCGGCAACAGGTCGAATTCATGGCGAGGAGCCAGTCCGAACTCCACCGCACGGCCGAACTCCACCACGTCGAGATCCTTCTGCGCATCCTGAAGATGAGCATCGACGATCCGGTGCTGGCTGAGGTCTGGCCTGAGTACGAGCCCGGACTCTCCGAGGAGAAGAACCGGCAATACCTCTACGCCAACATCATCTATCAGTTCAACTGGGCATCATCACAGATGAACGAGTTCACCGAGGACCAGGTCCTCGACAATATGCGCTACCTGTTCACCAGCCGGTTGATGCGCGACTATTGGGCAGCGACCGCGCGGGGGCGGAAGTCGCTGCGTCCGGGCAGCGAGGAATACGAGTTCAGCCGGCATGTGGACGAGATATGCCGGGAATTCGAGCACGTTGCGGCCAACATCACCAGGACCCGACTTCACAGGCATCCCGAAGCCGCCTGAGTCACCGCGCGGGGATGTCCCCGCGGGCCGCGACAAGCGTTTCCCTGGTGATGACGACAATGCGTTCGTAATCCGCGCGAGCCGCACCGACTGGAAGCTTTGCGTCCAGCTCGTCGGTGAGATCGGTACCGATTACGGCGAAGCTTCCATCGCTCAACTCGAAGATGTCCGGGCATGTGGCATTGCTCAGGCTTCCCCGCTCCTGCGGTGTTAGCCCCAGACGCCGCACGATCTCCATAGTGTCCCCCTCGAATCGGGGCGCACAAATGCCGATCCCGATGCCGCCGGCACGCCTGCCGGCGCGCGCTACACGGCCGAATTTATCCCATGGCACGAGGAGTTGAGTCAAGTTTGCGGCACGTCGCGGTGAATACCCGGAACGGGTCTCCGCCCGCCGCTCCCGCCTCGCCCCGGGCGGCCGTCACCGCGGGCGCGGAGGTGACGAGAGAGTGTTCAACTGCCGACAGTCGTTGACATCGTGATCTGTGCATTGAAGGTTGGGGATCGACATCCACTAGTGACTCAGCGCCTCGAAAGGTGCGAGATGACGATCCTCCACCCAGCACGCCGCTGGGCTGCCGGGCTGACCGTGGTGCTGACCGCGGCCGGTGTGGCGGCCACCAGTAGTCCCGGCCCAGCCGAAGCGGGTCACCGTCCCGCGGCGACGCCGGTTGTTCTGTTCAGCTCCGACGGCATGCGGCCCGACCTGATGCAGCGCTACGCCGCCACCGGCCAGATGCCCACCTATGCCGACCTGATGCGCCACGGTGCGACCGGCGACAACGGCCTCTCGCAGGGCTTCCCGCCGAACACCGGCCAGGGTTGGTACACGATGGCCACCGGCGCGGGCCCGGGCGTGCACGGCAGCACCAACAACACGTTCTTCGACAACCGGCAGCCGTTCACGAGCTCGACCTCGTTCAGTTTCCACGGCAACGGGGCGAGCCCGGGCAGCGACCCGACCAATGTGCTCGAGGCCCAGTCGGTCGCGTCGAGTGCCGAGCTGGCCGGCAAGAAGGTCGCCCAGCTGGAGTGGACCGGCGGCCTGAACGCCAACATCAACGGCCCGACGGTCGACTACGCCACCTTCTATTCCCAGCGGGGAGTGCTCGAATACCCGGCCAACGCCGCCAAGCAGGCCAGTGCGGCCAGTTTCGGACTGTCCTACCAGGTCGCCGCGTTCACGCCGGCGAGCGGCTGGACCAACGTGCCGGCCGACAAAGATGCGCAGCAGACCACGGTCACGGTGACGAGCACGTCCGCCGCGCTGAACCCGACCCGCACGTACGACCTCTACGTCTACGCCAGCGGCCACAAGGGCTACGACAAGGTCGTCATGGTTCCGAGCGAGGCGGCCAAGGACGGCTCGAAGGCGGCGGCCAGCCTGACCCCAGGGGTCTACAGCCCGGTCAAGGGAAAGCTGATCGGCAGCGCGGCCGGGGAGACTGCCGGCTTCTACGTCGACGTCACCAAGCTGGCCCAGGACCTCAGCAGCTTCCAGCTGTACTTCACCAGCGTCACCCGGCCCAACGCGCACTGCGCCACCGCGGCCTGTAACGCGCTGCCGGCCGGTGCGCCGGGCGAGGACAGGCTGGCCAAGTACATCGCCGACAACCTGCCGCCGGCCATCTTCGGCGACTTCGCGCCGGAAGAGGCCGGCCTGATCGACGAGGACACCTGGTTCCAGCAGACCGTCGGTCTCAACCAGGCGTACGACCTGGCGGTCTTCAACTACGTGCTGAAGACGCTGCAGCCGGACACCGAGGTGCTGTTGGCCGGCACCGACCAGACCGACGAGGTCAGCCACCAGATCCTCGGCCTGCTCACGCCGACCGCGCCGGACGGCAGCAAGAACCCGTACTACGACCGGGTTGCCGGCAGCGGGCCGCGCGACAACCGGCTCGCCCAGCGCGAGGGCTACCTGCGCGGCGCCTACCACTCGGCCGACGCCCGGCTCGGCCTCGTGCGGTCGATCCTGAGAAACCCCGACATCCTGGCCTCGAGCGACCATGGTTTCGCTCCCCAGTGGTACGCGGTGGACGCCCCGCTCGTACTCAAGCAGCTCGGTCTGCAGGACGTGGAACAGACCGGTAACTGCCGTCCGGCCGCGGCCAGCCAGGCCGGCAAGACGATCGCCAAGGCGTGCTGGGCCGGTGGCACCACCCAGATCTACCTGGATCTGAAGGGCCGCAACCCGGACGGCGTGCTCGACCCGGCCGACTACCGGTCCACGGTCGACAAGATCGTCGCGGCGTACCGGAACCTGAAGGACCCGGCGACCGGGAAGTCGGTCATCGAGAAGGTCCTCACCAAGCCGGAGATGGCCGACGTGCAGGGCGGCGACTCGCTCAACCCGACCCGCACCGGCGACGTCGTGGTGGTCAGCAAGGTGCCGTACGAGTTCGACGGCAACAAGGTCGGCACGCTGGTCGCGCCGTCGCAGTTCTTCGGCCAGCACGGCTACCTGCCGGAGGACGTCGATCTCCAACACAACATCAACATGCACGCGACGTTCGTCGCCGGCGGGCCCGACATCGCTCACGCTTCTTGCGTACGCGGGGTGCGCGCGATCGACCTCGCGCCGACGCTGGCCGTGCTGGGTGGCTTCAACCCGCCGCTCCAGGCCCAGGGCAGTGTGCTGACGTCGGTCCTCAAGGGCGGGTCGCGCTACTCGACCGGTCAGCTGCTGGCGATCAACGACGTGCACGGCAACCTGACGTCGGACGGGTTGACCTACACCGATCCGTACACCGGCGTGAAGGACACCGCCGGCGGGCTCGCGGTGCTCGCGGCGTACCTCAAGAGAGCGCAAGCGAGCGACCCGCGCGACACCGTCACCGTCGCCGCAGGCGACATGGTGGGCGCGAGCCCGCCGGCCTCCGGGCTCCTGCGTGACAAGCCGACGCTGGACGCCCTCAACAAGATGGGGATCGATGTCGGAACGCTGGGCAACCACGAGTTCGACCGGGGTGTCCCGGAGATGCTCCGACAGATCACCGGCGGCAGGTCGACGGTCGATCCGTCGATCACGTTCGACAAGTTGAACTTCCCGATGGTCGACGCCAACGTGATCAGCGACAAGACCGGCAGGCCGCTGCTCCAGCCCTATGTGATCAAGCAGGTCGGCGGGGTGCCGGTCGCCTTCATCGGCGCCACCACGATCACCACGCCGTCGATCACGACCACCGGGGCCACCGACGGGGTGCACTTCACCGACGAGGCGACCGCGATCAACGGCCAGGTTGCCGCCTTGAAGAAGCGTGGCGTGCACGCCTTCGTCGCGGTGGTGCACGAGGGCGGTTCGCAGTCCTCGTTCCCCGTGGGGACCGTCAACGACCGGATCAGCACGATCGCGTCGGCGCTCGACCCGTCGGTCTCGGTGGTGATCAGCGGGCACAGCCACACGGTCGTCGACACGCGGGTCGGGCACGCGCTGGTGATCCAGGCGTCGTCGTACACGCGGGCGTTCGACCAGGTCAAACTTCTCCTGGACCGGTCGTCGGGCACCATCGCGGCGACGTGGGGTTCCGTGGTTCCGGTCTGGGAGAACACGCCGCCGGCGTCGACCGACCCGTCGGCCCCGGCGGTCGCGCCGGACCCGGCGGTCAAGAAGATCGTCGATGCCGCCGTGACCGCGACCAACCCGATCACGCAGCAGGTGGTCGGTACGGCCGCGGCTCCGGTTCCCTCGCAACGCGAGGGCGGTGCCACCCCGGCCGGCGAATCGCCGGCGGGTGATCTGATCGCGGACGCTCAGCGGGCGTACGCGAAGACGCAGCTCGCGTTCGTGAACACCGGCAGTGTGCGGGCCGGTTTGACGGCCGGCCCGGTCACCTACGGGTCGCTGTTCACGATGCAGCCCTTCCAGGACGACTACCTGGACACGTTCTCGCTGACCGGCGCCCAGGTGTGGGCCCTGCTCGCCCAGCAGCTGGCGCCCGGCACCGGCGGGATCATGCAGATCTCGGGGCTGCACTTCACCTACTCCGGCACCACGATCACCGGGGTGTGGCTGGGTGCGGCGGGCGACAACAGCACGCCGATCCCCAATTCCCCTTCGACGTCCTACACCGGCACGGCGAACTCGTTCATGATGGGCGGCGGTGACGGCTTCACCGTCCTCACCGGAGCCGCGAACATCGTCCAGACCCCGGACGCCGAGCTGGTGCCCCTGGTCTGGTTCGTGGGCACCCTGCCCGACCCGTTCACCTACACCACCGACGGCCGGATCGCCGTCGGCTGACGCCTTCGCGACGGAGGGGCCGGCCCGGTTCGGGTCGGTCCCTCTTTCTGTCATACCGCCGTGTTTCTGTCATACCGCCGTGGCAGGGTGCTTCCCATGCCGAAGACGCAGTACTACACCGCTACCACGATCGACGGCTTCATCGCCGACTCCGACAACTCGCTCGGCTGGCTCTTCGAGGCGGAAGACGACATCAACCGCAGTCCCTTTCCCGCGTTCTTCGCCGACGTCGGCGCTTTCGCGATGGGCGCCACGACCTACGAGTGGGTGCTCGAGCACGACTCGATGCTCTCCCGGCCGGCCAAGTGGCATGAGTATTACGGCTCCGTGCCGTGCTGGGTCTTCACCCACCGCGACCTGCCCCCGATCCCCGGTGTCGACCTCCGTTTCGTCTCCGGCGACGTCCGCCCCGTGCACGCCGAGATGGCCGCCGCCGCGGGCGACAAAAACCTCTGGGTCGTCGGCGGCGGAGAGCTGGCCGGCCGGTTCGCCGACGCGGGTCTGCTCGACGAGCTGATCCTGGGCGTGACTCCGGCGACGCTGGGGGCCGGGGCACCCTTGCTTCCGCGCCGGCTGACCGCCTCGCGACTCTCGCTGACCGATGTCGAGCGCCGTGGCCAGTTCGCCTACCTGACCTACGCCCTGGCCGCCCCTCGGTGAGCTAGCCCGCGCCGGTTCCCCGGGCCGACCGGTGCACCCAGAACGCGGTGGCCAGGCCGGCCGCGGTGACGACCAGAAATCCCACGCTCGTGCCGCCTTCCGGGAGCGCGGTCAAGCCGAGCAGCGCGGCGACCCCGAGCGCGTTTCCGAGCTGGGCCGCGGTGTTGAGCAGTCCCAGGGCGGCACTGCCCGACTCGCCGGTTCCGACCGTCGACGCGGTACCGATCGACGTGGCCCCCACCGACGCGAGCCCGAGTCCCGCACCGGCGATCGACATCGCCACCACGATGACGGGAATCCGGTCGTGCCGCAGCGCGAGGATCAGCCCGCCGGCGGCGATGGCGAGCAGACCCAGCACGGTCGGCCGCACGGAATCGGACGTCAGTGCCGGCAGCCGCGACAGAACTGATCCGATCACCACCGAACCGCTGAGGGGCATCATCGCGACGGCGGCGGTAACAGGCGACAGGCCCAGGGCGTTCTGCAGGAGCAGCACGACCACGATCGCGATGCCGCTGGTGGTCGCCGTGTTCACGAACGAGACCGCGCTTCCCATGCGCAGGTGGGCGTCGCGCAGGCCGGCCCGCGGAACCAACGGTTCGGCCGCCCGTCGCTGCTGGGCGCCGAAGGCGGCACCGAGGGCCGCTCCCACCACCAGACCGGCCGACCCGAGGGCGACCCGGCCGTCCTGCAGAACCGACGCGGCACCGACGATCGCCATGATCGCGGCGGTGAGCAGCACCGCTCCCCACACATCCAGGCGCACCCCCGGATCGGCCGGGTCGGCGGGCACCAGCAGAAGAACCCCGGCGATCAGCACGACCGTGATCGGCACATTGATCCAGAACACCCAGTGCCAGCTCAGCGCCTGAGTGAGGCCGCCGCCGACCACATAGCCGAGGACACCGGCGACCGCCCCGCCGGCGCTCCAGCCGGCCAGCGCGGTCCGGCGGCGCCCGGGCTGCGGGCTCAGACGAAGCAGAACCCACATGGCCGCCGGCACACAGAGCGCGGCGGCCGCACCCTGCCCGATGCGGGCGGCGACGACCTGGCCGATGGAATGCGCGGTGCCGCCGGTCACGGCGGCCAGACCGAACACCGCCAGACCGGCGAGAAGGACGCGACGGTGTCCATATCGATCACCGAGCCGAGCACTGAGCAGCAGCAGCCCGGCGAACACCATCGCGGCCGACGCGGCCACCAGCGTGGCCGCGCCCGGAGGCGCGCCGGTGTCGGCGATCAGCGCGGGAATCGCCGGCGTGACGCTGGTGACCACCAGAACATCGACCAGCTGGACGCCCCACAGCACGAGCAGCTGAACCACCCAGCGCCGGTTGCTCGTCCGCGCCTCCGTGGCCATCGCGCCAGCCTAAAGCCTTCCCCCGGTTTTCTCAGGCGCGGGCGCCGCCGTCGACCCGGAGCACCACGCCGGTCACGAACGACGCGCGATCGCTGAGCAGCCAGGCCGCGGCCTGGGCGATCTCATCCGGGTCGGCCTGCCGGCGGAGCGGGGTGTGCGAGACCAGGCGGTCGACCAGACCCGGCGAGTCGGCCTCCCACGCGTCGATCATCTCAGTGCGGGTATTGCCCGGGGCGATCGCGTTGACACGGATGTTCTCCGGACCGTAGCTGATCGCGGCCGACTCGGTGAGGCTGTTGACGGCGCGCTTCATGGCACCGTAGGCGGGCAGTTCGGGGTTACCCGTGAGACTGCCGACACTGGAGTTGTTGACGATCGCGCCCGAGCCGGCCGTGGCCCGGATCGCCGCCACCTGGGCGACCATCGAGAGCCACACACCGCGCAGGTTCACCTCGTAGAGCCGGTCGAAGTCGTCCAGCGTCACCCGGTCGACCGGACCGGGCGGAGAGATCGTGGCGGCGTTGTTGAAAGCCACATCGAGCCGGCCGTACAGCTCGACGGCCCGGCCGACGGCGGCGCGCACGCTCGCCGGATCGGCCAGATCGCACACCACGTAATCGGCGACGCCGCCGGCCGAGCGGATCTCCTCGGTCACCGTCTTGAGCTGCTCCTCGGTGCGTGCCGCCAGCAGCACCTTGGCCCCCTCCCGGGCGAACAGCCGGGCCGCGGCCGCCCCGATCCCCCGGCCGGCCCCGGACACGAACGCGACTCTGTCGTTGAGCAATGAAGTCATGTGCCAAACCTCGGGCCGGCCGCGACGGCTATCCAGGCATCCGCGGTACCTGGCTGGGCCACCCTTCGCGGCGCAGACTGGGACCGTGGATCGACAGGAACTGGCCGGCTTCCTGCGCAGCCGGCGCGAACGCATCAGCCCGGCCGACGTGGGACTCCCGGCCGGACGGCGCCGCCGCACCCCGGGGCTGCGCCGCGAAGAGGTGGCCCAGCTGGCGTTCATGTCGACCGAGTACTACACCCGCCTCGAGCAGGGCCGCGCGCCACGACCCTCGCGCGAGGTCCTCGCCGGGCTGGCCCGCGCACTGCGCCTCTCCGACGCCGAACGCGACCACCTGCACCACCTCGCCGGCGAGCCGCCCGCCCCGCCCACCGGCCCGTCCCGCGAGGTACGCCAAAGCATCCTCGACCTGCTCGCCCGGCTCCCCCAGGCCGCCGCCACGGTGATCTCGGCCGGCTTCGAGGTGATCGCCTGGAACGACCTGGCGGCGGCCCTGATGGAGGACTTCTCGGCGCTGCCCCGCCGCGACCGCAACCTGGTCCGCAAGGTGTTCCTGGGCAACCGCCGCCTCTACGGGGTCTCGGACGCCGACACGTTCGCCCGCAACTCGGCCCGGCGGCTGCGGGCCACGGTCGCCCGCTACCCCGACGACCCGGAACTGGCCGGCCTGATCCGCGACCTGCTCGCCGGGAGTGCGGAATTTCGCGAGCTCTGGGAGTCGCACGACGTCTCCGACGAGCCGACGATGGTCAAGACCTTCCGGCATCCGGTGGTCGGTCCGATCACGGTGAACTGCGATGTCCTCGACATCGCCGATCGGGATCAGCGGCTGGTTATCTATACCGCGGTGCCTGGCTCTCCGTCTGAGGAGGGCCTGCGCCTGCTCTCGGTGATCGGCACCCAGAGTATGGAGGCTGTCGGTTAGCCACGGCCGAGGGGGGAATCCGGGCGGTGCGGCCGGTTGCGGGTGGACGGAATTCGAGGGGAGGGTGACCAAGGTCGAGGTAAAGCGTCTAGTTCGATCTTGGTCACCCTCCCCTCGAATTCCTTGCCTACTCACGGTCAGCTGGCGTCAGGCCGGATCCTTGTCTCCGCAGCGCAGGCGTTGCCTCGCGCTGGGCGATCCCGTCTGGCTTTCGGTGACCCCTGCGGTCAGTGGGCACGCCAGGGGATCCTGTCGGGCGGGGCCGCGCTGGGTGGGTGGTACTTCGGCCTCAAATCGCCCGCTTGCTCGGGTTGGTGGTTACTGGGCTGATCGGTGGTCAAGGTGGTGGGTCGGTCACGCCGGCTCGGGGGTCAGCTTTAGGCGTTCACGACCCACGAATCTGTGATGTCCCCACGGCCACGCGCGAAGCTTAAGCGCTTGGTTACGTCGAGCCTGTAACCGCCGGCGCTCTTGCTGGGGGTCAGCTTTCGGTGTCCACAATTGGGCCCAGCCCGCCGTCATGGTGTCGGCGACGCGTGAAAACTGACCCCTCCTGAAGATCGGGAGGTGTTGAACGTGGAGGACTGGGCGGAGATCCGCCGGCTTCACCGGGCAGAGGTGTGCCGATCAAGGTGATCGCCAGGAAGGCTCGAGATCTTGCGGAACACGGGGCGTAAGGCGTTGGCGGCGGCGGAGGTGCCGTATCGCCGTGCGTGAAGGGATCGATCGTGGATACGGTCGAGCCGCAGATCCGTGTCCTGCTGGCCGAGACACCGTTGTCCGGCCCGGACCTGCTGGACGGGCATGGGCAGTTGTTGTCGCGGCTGCGGGCGGCGCCTAGAACGCTGGTCCGGGACAACGAGTCCGCAGCTGACCGCGACGATGAACGCGTTCCGTGGCACTTCGATCGGGCTGGACATCCGGGCCTGTCAGGGCGGGCACCGGGTCGCGTTCGCGACCGCCGCGCAACGGGTGGCCCGGCTCGCCGACGCCCACCCGGCCGGAACCCCGCAGACCTCATCGTCAGCAGCAACAAGCCCATCGGCAAAGCGGACATGTTCGCGGGAATGTATGTGCGGTGGCGCCGAGGTTTCACGGGTTCGCGGCATCGTCGCCCGGCGTAGCACCCAGGTGTCCGTCGGTCTCAACAAGGTCGTCGGCGACTTCGCGGATTTGCGGATCAGCGCTGGCACGGGCGCGTTTCACCAGTTCACGTAGCACTTCCCAGGCTTGGAGATGCTTCAGGAGTTCGGCGAGGCCTCGGTATTCGTCATCGTCAGCGAGATCCAGTCGCGCGATCACCTTCTGGGGCAGTTCGGGGAGACGCCCAGATCGCCAGGCGGGAGCGATAGCTTGACGGGCTGCCAGCCCAACGATGCGACCCGGAAAGTTCAATCAGGCGGTCGAACACCGCCGGTACGTCGTCAGACAGTGCCGCCAGAAAGCAAGCGCGACACCTTGATCCCACGAATGTCCATCCAGCGCTCGAGCAATGATGTCGACGCGCGATCTCGCGTGTTGGTAGAAGTCCGCGCGGCGACGTGCGCGTTCCTGTTCGGCCGCGATGAGTGCGCCCCACAACTGCTCGTCGTCGGCTTGTTCAGTCCCGTTTCCTCCAGCTCGTCTGACATGCGCGTCCGCTCGACGGCATCGGCGACATATTTCAGCAGTGCTCGGAGATCCACACCGAAGGCGGCCGTCACGTCGGGCGAGCGCGAGATGCCCCACGGCCACGCGCAAAGCTTTAAAGCCCTTGGTTGCCCTCAAACCTGTACCACCGACGTTTTTGAATGACCCAAAGCCCGGGTAAGCGGGCGATTTGAGGCCGAAGTACCACCCACCCAGCGCGGCCCTGCCCGACCGACCCTCCTGGCGTGC
>NZ_JBFBAD010000137.1:0-26519 GCF_040682075.1 Actinoplanes sp. NPDC051411
TCCCAGCGCAAGAAACCCCAACCCACCTACCGAGACTCATCAACCTCGATAGCCATAAGAGCATCAACCCGACGCTGATGAATCCCACCCCGAAAACCAGTAACCAACCACAAATCAGCAAGCTCAAGAGCAAGAGCAGCCGAAACCACCTTGGCCCCGAGGATCAGCACATTGCTGTCGTTGTTGAGCCGCGAGATCTCGGTAGTGAACCGGTCGAAACCCAATCCCGCTCGAACCCCATGGATCTTGTTACAAGCGATGTGCTCCCCCTGCCCACTACCCCCGACGATGATCCCCCGGTCGGCCTGCCCCCGGGCGACCCGGTGACCGACGTCGAGGCACAGGGCGGGATAGTCGACCAGTTCGTGCCCGTTGGTTCCGCAGTCGTCGAGCACGTGACCGTGCGCCGACAGCCGTTCGATCAGCTGCGACTTGAGGGCGACCCCGTTGTGGTCGGCCGCGATGGCGATGCGCACAGCAATCCCTTTCAAGCCGACAGGTTCCAGGTGCCGGGAGCGAACAGCTCTTCCAGCACCGGCGGGCGGGTCAGGATCCCCTGGTCGAGGGCGGCTCGCACGAGCGCGTTGAGGACGTGCCGGTTGGCCTCGAGACCGTACGGCACCGGGTCGGCACCGGTGATCTCGGCGACCTTGCTGTCCAGTTCGGAGAGACCGGCGGCCACGTAGCGCCGCTTGGCTTCGGCGAACGCCTCGAACAGGGCCGGCGCCAGGTCGGGATCGGCCTCCAGCAGGGGGTCGCGGACGACCAGCAGGTGGTTGATCGGGTAGATCCCGGTGCGGCGCAGCGAGGCCAGTCCCGCGGTGGCCGGGTCGGGGATCAGCGGTACCAGGCCGTCCCCGCCGGGCACTCCGATCGCCGCCGCCAGTTCCCCCGAGGCGACCATTTCGGCGAGGCCGGGGCCGGACGGCGCCGACACCACGTTCGACGGCGGCCGGTAGGTGGCGACGTGTTCGTCGCCCGAGAGCACCCACGTGATGCGGGACAGGTCGACACCGTATTCGTCCTGGAGCACGGATCGGGCCCACACGCCGGTGGTGACCGTGTAGCCGCGGTTGACGCCCACGGCCCGGCCTTCGAGCTGTTTCGGGTGGTCGATCGGGCCGCCGTCGAGACGCATGATCGCGCCGTGGTGGAACCCGCGTACGAGGAAGACCGGGAGCGCGGTGAATGTCGCGCCGTGTTCCTTGGCGACCAGGTAGGTCGTGGCCGCCATCTCGCACACGTCGAACTCGTTGGATCGGACCATCCGCCGGAAGGCCTGGACGAGCACCGGGACATCCTGCCAGTCGAGCTGGTAGCCGGCCGGTTGCACCGAGCCGTCGGTGACGGCCCGGTTGATTCCCGAGGGCCTGGAAACTGAGGTCAGCACGTTGGTATGGTAGCAAACGGTTAGACCATTAGTCTTCTAAAAACCTGGGGGTCAGATGGCCGAGTCCGTCCTCGCCGCGGTCCGTACGGCACCGAGTACGACCGAGATCCGCGAGTTCCCGATGCCTGAGGTCCCCGACGACTCCGCGCTGATGCGGGTCGAGGTCGCCGGCATCTGCGGCACCGACGTGAAGATGTACGGCAAGCCGCCGTTCCCCGACCCGGTGATCATGGGCCACGAGAACATCGGCATCATCGAACGGTCCGGCGCGGTTTTCCGCGAGCGCCATGGCGTACGCGACGGTGACCGCGTCTTCGTCGAGCACTACGTCGGGTGCTACCGCTGCGAGTGGTGCCGCGTCGGGCAGTACCGTCATTGCGAGCTGACCGACTGGCGCACCAACCCGGACGCCCGCCGCTACGGCTACACCTCGTCCGACAAGCCGGGCCGCCTGTGGGGCGGCTTCGGGCAGTACATGTACCTGCCGTGGAACGCGGTCGTGCACAAGGTCCCCGACAACGTCACCGCCGAGCTGGGCGGCCTCGTCACCCCGCTGTCCAACGGCATCGAGTGGGCGCTGGTCGCCGGCGGCGTCGGCTACGACTCGACGGTGCTCATCCAGGGCCCGGGGCAACAAGGGCTGTCGCAGGTCGTCGCGTGCGAGCAGGCCGGCGCCTCGCTGATCGTCGTCACCGGCACGGCTCGCGACAAGGCTCGGCTCGAGTTGGCGAAAAAGCTCGGCGCCGACGTCGTCATCGACGTGACCAGCGAGGACCCGCGCGAGCGGATCCGCGAGATCACCGGCGGCAAGGGTCTCGACGTCGTGCTCGACTGCACGGCCGGCGCCGGAACCGCCCCGGTCCTGCTCGGCATCGACGTGCTCAAGCGCCGCGAGGGCACGCTGCTGATCCAGGGTGAGCTGGCCGCGTTCCCGGACTTCCCGGTCAAGAAGCTCACCGAGAAGGCGATCACGATCAAGAGCGCGCGCGGGCACAGTTTCCGCTCGTGCGAGCTCGCGCTCTCCCAGCTCGCGTCCCACCGGTTCCCGCTCGAGGAACTGGCGACGCGCACGTACGGACTGGCCGATGTCGACACCGCGATCCGGGCGGTCGGCGGCGAAATCGGCGAGGACGTCATCCACGTGTCGCTGCTGCCCTGGCGGGACCTCTGATGGCCCACGTCGTGAACCAGAATCCCGAGCGCACGAAGCCGGACATCGTCGACGCGTTCGCCGGTCTGGGCGTGGCCACGGTCCACGAGGCGCAGGGCCGCACCGGTCTGATGCGCCCCCGGATCAAGCCGATCTGGAAGGGCGCCCACATCGCCGGCACCGCGGTCACGGTCAGCATCCCGCCGAACGACAACTGGATGCTGCACGTCGCGGTCGAGCAGTGCCGGCCCGGCGACGTGCTGGTCGTGGCGCCCACCTCGTTCTCCGACGCCGGCTACTTCGGCGAGTTGCTGGCCACCGCGCTCGCCTACCGCGGCGTGCGCGGCCTGGTCATCGACGCCGGCTGCCGCGACGTCACCGAGCTGGAGGCGATGGGCTTCCCGGTCTGGTCGGCCTGCGTCTCGGCGACCGGGACGGTGAAGGAGACGCTCGGCAGCGTCAACGTGCCGATCGTCTGCGCCGGGCAGATCGTCGACCCGGGCGACGTGGTCGTGGCCGACGCCGACGGGGTGGTCGTCGTGCCGCGCGCCGACGCCGAAGAGGTCCTCGCCGCCTCCCGCGCCCGCGAGGACAAGGAGGCGGTCTCCCGCAAGCGTTACGCGGCCGGGGAACTGAGCCTCGACGTGTCGGGCATGCGCGACGCCCTCGCCGCCAAGGGACTGACCTACCAATGATCATTGACATCCACGGTCACTACACGACGACTCCGGCCGAGCTCACGGCGTACCGGAAGAAGCAGATCGCCTGGATGGGCGATCGCCGGACCGCCCGGCCCGACCCGCCGGTGATCTCCGATCAGGAGATCGCCGACTCGATCGAGCGCAACCAGCTGCGCCTGATGGACGAGCGAGGTGAGGACGTCATGCTCATCTCGCCCAAGGCCTCGGGCATGGAGCACCACCGCCCGGACCGCTCGGTGGCGCGCGACTGGGCGCGGGTCAGCAACGACCTGGTGCATCGGGTCGCCGGGCTGTTCCCGGGCCGGTTCGGGGCGGTCTGCCAGCTGCCGCAGACGCCGGGTGGGTCCCTTGTGGAGCCGATCCTGGAACTGCGGCGCTGCGTGGAGGAGCTGGGTTTCGTCGGCTGCAACCTCAACCCCGACCCGTCCGGCGGCTTCTGGACCGCGCCGCCGCTCACCGACGAGTTCTGGTTCCCGCTCTACGAGGTCATCACCGAGCTCGACATCCCGGCGATGATCCATGTGTCCTCATCGGACAATCCGGCGGTCGACACGCTCGGCGGCCACTATCTCAACGCCGACACCACGGTCTTCATGCAGCTGGTCGCGGGCGACCTGTTCGCCCGCTTCCCCTCGCTCCGCTTCGTGATCCCGCACGGCGGCGGCGCGGTCCCCTACCACTGGGGCCGCTTCGAGGGCCTCGCGACGAGGCTCGGGAAGCCGCCGCTGTCCGACCATCTGCTGGGCAACGTGTACTTCGATACCTGCGTCTACCACCAGGCCGGGTTCGACCTTCTGACCTCGGTGGTCCCGGCCCGCAACCTCCTGTTCGCGGCCGAGATGCTGGGCGCGGTCCGCGGCGAAAACCCGGCGACCGGCAAATCGTGGGACGACACGACGGCCTACTTCGCGGCCGCTCCACTGTCGCCGGCCGACCGGGAACGCATCGCCTCGGAAAACGCCCGGATCGTCTACCCGCGCCTGAACAAGGTGCTCGCGTGACCCGCCCGGTGGTCGGGGTGGCCGGCCTCGGCGCGATGGGCGGGCCCATCGCCTCGCGACTGGCCGGGCACGGCTTCGAGGTGCTCGGCCTCGATCCGCACGTCACGCTTGCGGGTGTACGCCGGGTCGACCGGCTCCACGCGGCGGATGTCGTGCTCGTCGTCGTCCCGGCCGACGACGACGTGACCGCGGTCGTGACCGGCCTGCTCGACCCGCCCCGGCCCGGCCAGGTCATCGCGATCTGCTCGTCGGTGCGGCCGTCGACGTGCGCCTCGCTGGCGGCGCGGGCGGCCGGCCACGGCGTCGACGTGCTCGACGTGGCGCTGACCGGCGGCATCCGCGGGGCCGAGGGCGGCACGCTCAACCTGCTCGTCGGCGGCGACCCGGCGGTCGCGGCCCGGTTGGACGACATCTTCGAGGTGATCGCGAGCGGCTACCACGTGCTGGGGCCGGTCGGGGCGGGACAGGTCGCGAAGGCGGCCAGCAACCTCATCCACTGGGCCGAGATCGTGGCCATCGTCGAGTCCTTCCGGCTCGCCGAGGCGTACGGGGTGAAACCCGCGGCACTGCGCGCCGCGCTGCGGCAGGGCGGAACCGATTCCCGAACCTTGCGTGAACTTGAACTGATGAAGTTCACCTGGTGGGCCAAGGACATCGACGTCGCCGCGGCGATGGCGACCGAGGTCGGCGAGCCGCTGCCGGTGGCCGAGCTGTCCCGCCGCCTGATGCCCACGGTCACCGTCGACGCGGTGCGCGACCTGCTCGGCTAGCTCACTTGGCGAACGGCCTCAGGAGAATCACGACGACCAGGACCGCGCAGGAGACCATCAGCGCGACGCTGGCCCACACGTGCAGCGCCTCGCCGCCGGCGACCATCAGAATCACGCTGACCACGAGCAGAACGATGGTGAGGGCCAGCCCGGCCCCGATGACGACCTTGCTCAAGACGCCCCCCGGGTGTCCGGCGTTCTCGACGGCGACATCGACGAGTCTGCCGCATCCGGCGCCCCGCCGCCGGGTGGCGAGCCGGGGAGGCCGGCCCGGGCGCCCTCAGCTCCGGTCCACGTCGCGGGCAAGCTGGTCCTCATGGCCGAGCACGCCGACTGGCCGAGCCGCGCCCGCGTTGGTCAGGCGGCGGAAAGCGCTTCCCGGAAGCGGGATGACGGCTCGGCCGGGCAGGTGAGCAGGACGGTCAGGGGCGAGTGGCCCCGTACCGAAGTCGTCGAGCGCGACCCGCACGCCCAGCGCCCGCGCCTCGCCGCCGAGCCGGGCGGTGACACCGGCCGCCGGAACCACCGCCTCGATCCGGCGTGCCCACCTCGGCCATCAGGACGTCGCCGACCGCGTGGCCCAGGGCGCGTTTCAGAAGATGGGCCGCCGGTGAGGTCACGGCGTGGCGGTGATCGATAACTGACGAGGTCTCCGGTACTTGGTACAACGACCAAGAAGCACCCTGCACCGCAGACCTCGTGGCCACCCTCGCGGTGACGAGGCGGCACGACCTCACCGGCGCGCAATGGCGACTCTCGCCCCGCTGCTGCCGGCGCCGTCGACCGGGGGCGTCCGCCGAAATGGACAAGACGCCGGCTCATCGACCGGATCCGCTGGCGGATCCGGATCGGCTGGCCTGGCGTGACGTCCCGGCCGAGTACGCACCCTGGCAAACCATCTACGGCCTGTTCCGCCGCTCGCAACGCGACGGGACCCGGGACCGTGTCCCGGCCACCCTGCAAACCCTGGCCGACGCGGCCGGTCGCATCGACTGGGACGTCAGCGTCGACTCGATGACCAGCCGCGCCCACCAACACGCCGCCGGTGCCCCCAAAGATGCCCGGATCGGTGGCGGGCATCCCCGCACCCGCCCGGACCTGGTCCTGGCTGACAAGGCCCCTACACCTCAAAAGCCAACCGGGCGCACCCACGCTCACGCGGCACCGAAGCGTGCATCCCCCACCAAAGTGACCAGGACGCCCACCACAAAGCGCGAGGATCCAAAGGCGGCCGGCCACCCGGCTTCGACCCGCTCAACTACCGGCAACGCCACGCCGTCGAGTGCGGCATCAACCGCCACCGCGGTGTCGCCACCCGATACGACCAACTCGCCGTCCGCTACCAGGCCGTCCTCACCATCACCCTCATCAGCGAATGGCTCTGACCCGTTTATGAAACGCGCCCTAGCGTCGTTGATCGCCTTGAAGTTGTCGGGGTTGACCAGGGCGACGCCGATCGGGTCGGCGCTGCGGGCCAGTTCGGCCGCAGTGCGCCGGGGTGGCCGGCCCGCTGAGCGCGTCGTGGTCGGCCCGGTGAGTGTTGTCCCGCAGGGCTACAGCCTGGCGGGCCGCGACCAGCAGCGTCACACGCCGACCGCGGCGGCCGCCACGAGCAGGCCGTTTTGTCGCGACGGCGGCCGGGGTGACGCCGGCCGCCGCCGCTGGAGAGGGGGTCAGCTTCCGTAGACGCCGAACTCCCAGAGCGAGTAGCCGTACTGGGTGGTGCGCTGGGTGCCGTTCATCCGCACGTACCGGCCGGAACCGGCGACCGTGAGGGTCTGGTTGCCGCCGGCCCCGGTGGTGGTCGAATAGATGGTGGCCCAGTTGGTGCCGTCGTTGGACGTCTGGACCTGGAACGCCTTGGCCGCGGCCGTCTCCCAGTTGAGGTTGACCGAGCTGATCGTGTGGGTGGCGCCCAGGTCGACCTGGAGCCACTGCGGGTCGGAGAAGGCCGACGACCAGCGGGTGCCGGTGTTGCCGTCGGTCGCCGCCGAGGCCGGGAACGCGGTGGTGCTCTCCGACGACGAGGCGGTGGTCGGCTTGCCCTGCGACAGCAGCGTGTTGCCGGGCGGCGGCGGAGGCGGAGTGGTGGTGCCGCCGCCACCGTTGTCGGTGCTCCACACCTTCAGGTCGTAGAGCGAGTAGCCGTACTGCGACTGCCGGGCGGTGCCGTTGACCCGTACGTAGCGGGCGGTGCCGCCGACCGCCGCGTCGACGTGCTCGCTGGTGCCGTTGGTGTTGGTGTACGCCGTGGCCCAGTTGGTGCCGTCGGTCGACGTCTGGATCTGGTACGACTTGGCCGCCGACGCCTCCCAGTTCAGCGAGACGTGGTTGAGGTTGTAGTTCTTACCCAGGTCGACCTGCACCCACTGGGGGTCGCTGAACCCGCTCGACCAGCGCGTGGCCTGGTCGTTGTCGGTGACGTTGGAGGCCGGGAACTGGGCGCTCTCGTTCGACGACGAGGTGGCCGTCCTGCCGGCGGCGACGTTGCTGCCCCAGCCCGACTGGGCGGCCGGCGGCTTGTTGTAGACGGCCAGGTAGTCGATGTCCAGGTGGCCGCCGGAGACCGTGGCCGCGGTCGGGCCACCCCCGAACGCGGCCGGGAACTGGCCGCCGATCGCCAGGTCGTAGATCGGCGTGAAGTTGTGGTGGATCGCGTTGTTCCAGGTCGTCGCGTCGACCTGACCGGAGTTGATGGTGAAGATGTTGGCGTCGTCGAGGTAGTACCGAATCTGTTCGGGCCGCACCGAACGGTCGATCTCCGCCGCGTACTTGTGGAAACCGGCCTTGCAGCCGGCGCAAGCCCGCTCCCCGGAGCCGATGCCGGTGTATTCGTTGCAGGGGTTGGGTGCGGGCGCCAGCCCGCCGCAGTGCAGCGTGGAGAAGAGCGAGTCGTGGCCGTTGATGTTCTCCATGACGTCGATCTCGCCCGAGCCGGGCCAGGGGATGCCGACGCGCAGCGGCGAGCCGACCATCCAGTAGGCGGGCCAGTAGCCGAGGCCGTTGGAGGTGTTGACGTCGGGCTGCTTGAGCACCGACTCGATGCGCACGACGCCGCCGTCCGGGGCGCCGAACCCGTCGGCCTGCGTCTCGACGCGGCCCGAGGTCCAGCCCGAGTTGGGGTCGGTGCCGGTGTGAAGCGCTTTCAGGACCAGGTGGCCCTGGCCGTCCTGATAGACGTTCGCGGTGCTGGTCGTGGTCGTCTCGATCTCGCCGGTGCCGAAGTTGGCCCCGGCGCCGGCGTCGTAGCGCCAGACGCCGGTGTCGAGACCCGTGTTGGCGGCGCCGTTGAAGTCGTCGGCCCAGGTCAGTGCGAATCCTGAGGGTGCCGGGGGTACGGCCGCGCCGGCCGCCGTCGAGGGGAGGAACTGGGCCGCTGCGGCGATGCCGACGACGAGCGTGGCGAGGCCGGCTTTGAGCCGTGTGGACATGGATCACCTCAAAGGGGATGGTGAAGCGATGCGCTCGGGGAAGCGCTTTCTCACCCTCCACTTGTTAACGTGTCGCTGTCAAGAATTCCGCAACTCGGCGGGGCAGCCGGCCGCATAGCCGCCGGTCTATCGTCGCGGGGTGGATCGTGACTTCGCCCGGCTCTGGCTGGCGCGCGGCGTCTCGACCGCGGGCAGCGCCTTCACCGCCGTGGCGCTGCCCGCGCTCGTCTACGCGCAGACCAGCTCGGCGCTGCTGACCTCGCTGCTGGCCGCCGCGATCGCCGCGCCGTACCTGGTCTTCGGGCTGGTGGCGGGCGCGCAGGCCGACCGGGCCGACCGGCGCCTCATCATGGTCACCTCCGACCTCGTCAACGCGGTGCTGCTCGCGTCGATCCCGGTGGTCGCGCTGTTCGGCCGGGCGCCCGCCGTCCAGCTGATCGTCGTGGCCTGGGTCAGCGGCAGCGTGTCGGTCTGGTTCGACGCGGCCAACTTCGGCGCGGTACCGGCGCTCGTGCCCCGCGAGAAGCTGACCGTGGCCAACAGCCGCATCTGGTCGACCACGGCCGCGGTGCAGATCGGCGGACCGGCGCTGGCCGGCGTGACGATCGCCGCGATCGGGGCGCAGGCGACGATCGCGGTCGACGCCGCCAGTTTCCTGCTGTCGGCGCTCTTCGTCGCCCGCATCCGCACCGCGCTCCACCGGCCGGCGCCGGAGCGCACCGGGCTGCTCGCCGACATCCGGGAGGGCCTGGCCTACCTCTTCCACGAGCCGACGATCCGGCTCTTCACGGCGCTCGGTTCGGCATCCGCCATCGCCACCGGCGCGGTGAGCGGCCTGCTCGTCGTGTACGCGGCCGAGAAGTTCCGCATCGTCACCGGTGACGGCCGCCTCGGCCTGCTCTTCATGGCCGGCGCGATCGCATCACCGTGCGCATGTCGCACACGCCCGACCGGCTGCTCTCCCGGGTCAACGTGGCCGGCCGGATGCTCACGTTCGGCGTCTTCCAGCCGCTGGGCGCCCTCGCGGCCGGGCTCCTGGCCGGGCACCTCCCGGTCGGCTGGACCCTGGCCCTGTGCGGCGCGCCGATGGTCGTGGCCGGCGTGACCCGCCCGGGTGTTTCGGCGGGCCCGCTCACGACCCCGGCCCGATGATCGAAGACTCCGCCGGCGCCGGTCCGGCGGTCAGCGGCAGCGCCAAGCCAGCGGGGCCGGCCCGAGCGAGCCGACCACGGTCCCGTCGTCGGCGATCGCGACCGGATAGCCCGGGGCCGGCTTCACCGGGGCCCCGTCGCGGTAGACACCTCCCCCGGCGACGATCCAGCCCTCCACATTGACGCTGATCGCCTGACCACGCACGCCGTCGAGCACGGTCAGGGCGCCGGTCCGCAGGTTCCAGCGGGCCGCGGCGCCCGAGGGCCGCAGGTTGCCGGCCGCCCACTCGCCGCGGGCCGCGAAGACATCGGCGTCCTGCCCGGCCGGGGCGGTCAGCTCACGGCCGTTTCCCTTGCGGTCCCAGGCGTACGAGGTGAGCTTGCGGCCGTGGTCACTGAGAACGTGACCGACGATCGTCCCGTCGTCGGTCCGGTCGAACCCGGCGGCGCCCGCGGGCAGCGGCAGCCGGACGCCGGTGGTCGAGCCGGCCGGCCAGAGAAACACCGCCGCCGTGGTGTGCGAGGCGGCACTGACCAGGATGTCCCCGGCGGTGTTGATCTTCACGTTGCCGCTGAAGAGCCATTTGCCGGGCGGCGGGTCGAGCCGGGCCGGCCGGCCGTCGGTATACCGCACGATCGCGTTCCAGTCCTGCGACCCGCCGACCGCGGCGAGCGCGACCACGACCCCGCCCGCGTTGACCGCCGTCGCCCGGGCCGTCGTCGTGATGAGCGGCAGCACCCGCGGGCGCCCGTCGGTCCACAGCACCGGCCGTGTCTTCTCGAGGCCGCCGCCGGCGACGGGCGGGCCGGCGTCCTCGTTGCCCAGGATGTAGCGGCCGGACGGGTCGACCGCGTCCGCGCTCACCGGGCCCGCACCAGGAGGCAGCGCAAGGGCCTCCACCGGGCACCGCACCGGGCGCGCCGCGACCGGCGGAACCTGACCACCCCCATGGCCGAACAGGACCGTCGGCGTCGCCAGCAGCACCCCGGTCGCCAGCGCCACCGCGCCGGCCGCCTGCCAGGTGCGCCGCCACCGCACCCGCCGCCGTCCCGATCCCACCAGATCCTCGACGGTGAGCCGGACCGGCGGCACCTCCGCCGCGTCGAGCCGCTCCCGCAGTTCCTGCTCGTTCATCACGACCGCGTCCTTTCCTGAGGAACCGCCTCCATGAGCTCGCGCAGCGTGGCCAGGCCCCGCGAGCACTGACTCTTGACGTTGCCGACCGAACGCCCGAGCGCCTCGGCGGTCTGTTCCACCGACAGATCGCTCAGATAGCGCAGGACGACCACCGCCCGCTGGCCTCTGGGGAGCGCCCGCAGCGCGGTCAGCAGCTCGTCCCGGTCGTCGAGCCGGCTCTGCTCGTCGGCCGCGGGCACGTCGGGAAGGTCGCCCAGCCGCACCCGCGACCAGCGCAGCCGCCGGTCGTCGAGGTAGCGCCGCACCAGGATCCGGTGCACGTAGCCGTCGAGGTTGTCGGCCCGGGCCGCCCGCTTCCAGTTCACGTAGAGCGCGGTGAGCGTCACCTGCGCGATGTCCTCGGCCCGGTCCGCGTCACCGCAGAGGAGGTAGGCCGTGCGATGCAGCCGGGACAACCGGCCCGACACGTAATCCGCGTACTCCCGCTCCCTCCGTCGACGACCGTCACTGTTCTGTCGTGGGCGGGGACGGGAAAGGTTGCACGGCTTACGGGCGTACGGAAAAGCGGTTCTCAGAGACGCGCGGAGACCTCGCCGATCGCCTGATCGAGGATCTCCAGGCCCAGGTCGAGCTCGCCGGTCGTCGACGTCAGCGGCGGGGCGATGCGGAAGAACAGGAAGCCGCGGTCGTGGGCGGCCTGCTCGATGGCGGCGCTGGTGATGACCGCGGCCAGCGGCAGCCCGGCCCCGAGCGTCTTCGAGACGGTGAGGATGTCGGGCACCACACCGTCGCGCTGGAACGCATACCACTCGCCGGTCCGGCAGAGGCCGGTCTGCGCCTCGTCGAGGATCAGCAGCATGCCACGCTCGTGGCACTTGTCCGCAGCGCGGCCAGATAGCCGGGTGGCAGGTCGAGCACGCCGCCCGAGCTGAGGATCGGCTCGATGATGCAGGCGGCCAGGCTGCCGACCGACTGCGCGTCGATCAGCCAGAACGGTTCATCCATGCGGTTGGTATACACGTCTGACAGCGGACACTTTCCTTCCGCTCATGGGTGACCCGACCCACAGTCAGCAGATGACTACACCGACTCCGCGTCAGAACGGCCGCTTCGGCTGGGTTCCTGACCTTCCCGACCACCGTGACCACATCTTCAGCACGCCGGCCCCGGTGCTCAGCACCCTCCCGCCGAGCGTCGACCTGCGCCCGCAGTGTCCACCAACCGTCTACGACCAGGGTGATCTGGGCAGCTGCACGGCCAACGCGATCGGCGGGGCCTTCGAGTTCGATCTGCTCAAGCAGGGCTCGCCGGACTTCATGCCGTCACGATTATTCATCTACTACAACGAGCGGGTCATTCTCGGCACCGTCGACAGCGACAGCGGCGCCATGATCCGTGACGGCATCAAGAGCGTCAACAAGCAGGGTGTCTGCACCGAGGACGACTGGAAGTACGCCATAGAGCGGTTCACCGAGAAGCCGCCCGCGTCGTGCTACCGGTCGGCGCTCGACAACCAGTCCCTGGCCTACCAGCGGATCCCGCAGACGCTCAACCAGCTGCGCGGCTGCCTGGCCGGTGGCTACCCGTTCGTCTTCGGGTTCACCGTCTACGAGAGCTTCCGCGACCCGCGGGTCACACAGACCGGCGAGGTGCGGCTGCCCGCCGCCGGTGAGACGGTGCTGGGCGGGCACGCGGTGCTGGCCGTCGGCTACGACGACGCCACGGCCCGGTTCTCGGTCCGCAACTCGTGGGGGCCGAACTGGGGCGACGGCGGCTACTTCACGATGCCGTACGCCTATCTGACCGACCGTGGGCTGGCGTCCGACTTCTGGAAGATCTCGAAGGTCGAGTAGGGGATTTCGATGGTGAGCTCGGTCGGTCCGCCGGCCGGGCTCCGCATCGCCAAGGTGGCGTCGACCGCCTCCAGTCGCTCGGCTATCCCCCGCAGTCCGCTGCCCTTCATCGGGTCGGCACCGCCCCGGCCGTTGTCGGTGACGGTGATGCCCCGGTCGACGAAGGCCACCTCGGCCATCGTCGCTCCACTGTGTTTGACCACATTGCTCAGACACTCGGCGACGGCGAAATAGGCGGCGGTCTCGACCGCCGCCGGCAGCAGCGACGGCGGCTGCCCGGTCACGGTCACCGGCACGGCGAGATCCAGGACCAGAGCGCGTACGGCGTCCCCGAGTCCCCGGTCGGCCAGCACCGGCGGGTGAATGCTGTGCATGACCGCCCGCAGATCGTCGAGGGCCGCCACCGCGGTCGTACGGGCCTCCTCCAGCAGCCGCCCGGCGGCGTCCGGATCGCGGCGCAGCAGATCGCCGGCGAGCCCCAGACTCAGCGCCAGCGACACCATCCGCGCCTGGGCGCCGTCGTGCAGGTCGCGTTCGACCCGCTTCAGCTCGGCCGCCTGCCGGTCGAGCGCCCCCGAACGCGAACGGGTGAGCGTGCTGACCCGTTCCACCAGTTCCCGCTCGCGGCGGCCGGGCGGTCGCCGGTACATCAGATAGTGGAACGTCAGGATCGCCGAGACCCCGAGCATCATCCACATAGGCCAGAAGTAGCCGCCGCCGCTGAGCACCCACGTGGCCAGGTCGACCGCGACCAGCAGCCCGCCCGCGGCCGCGTCGAGAGCGAGCCAGCGTTTCCGGCCCTCATATCGCAGCGCCCGGCCGAAGAGGAAGACGGCCGCCGCCACCGTGCCGAAACCGAAGTAGACCCAGCGCGGCCAGAAATAGCCTCCGGTGATCGTCGCCCAGGCCAGCGTGGCCGCCGCGCAGAGCACGACGGCCACCGCTATGGCGATTCGCCGGGTCACGCGGCGCTCCGGTAGGCGATCCTCCGGAGCACGGTCTCGGCCGGACCGCGATAGCCGGCGGCGCTCATCCGGCCGGCCGCGACACAGGAACCGGTCCAGACCGCGACCGCCGCGAACAGGGCCCACCAGGTGCTGCCGCCGAGGTCGAGGGCCCACGGCGAGAACAGGGCCAGCCACGCCACGGACTGGAACAGGTAGCCGCTCAGCGACCGCTGGCCCAGCGCCACCACCGGGGCGACCAGGCGGGACTTCGCGCTCAGGCGGATCGCGAGCAGGCCGAACAGGGCGACGTAGCCGACACCGCCGTACTCGCCGGTGACGTCGTGGAGCAGGCTCATGAGCTGGACGCTACCGGTGTCGACGTGCAGCCACCCGGCCGACACCAGGGCGTAGGGCAGGCCACCGGCGATCGAGATGGCGAAGCCGGCAACGGCGGCACGGCGCAGCAGCGTACGGTGCGAAGCCGGCTCCTCCAGGAGCCGGCGGCGAGCCGCCCAGATCCCGAGCCAGACGATGACGATGAACGGGATGACCGTCGCGGTGTGCACCGGCCACTCGTGCAGGCGGTCGACCAGCGAGGCGCGGTAGCTGCCGGCGCCGAGCGACGGGTTCGGGCTGTTGGTCAGCACCGCGTTGCCGGCGTGCACCTTGAAGACCATCACGACGGCCAGGACGATCGCCTCGACGGTCTGCAGACCCCAGAGCCACAGAATGAGGCGGTGGAAACGGTCGCTGCGGCGCAGCAACAGCAGGGTGCAGATCACCCCGACGATCCCGTACGCGCCGAGGAAGTCCCCGAAATACAGGAGCGTCGCGTGCATGAACCCGAACCCGATCAGCGCGACATTGCGGCGCACCAGCGTCTTGCGGGGGTACCGCCGAGCCATCTGCACCAGCCCGTAGCCGAACATGATGGCGAACACCGGATAGGCCCGGCTGTTGACGAACAGGCTCATCAGAAGGTTGACGACCCGCGCCGGCCCGTGCGGCGTGCCGTCGAGCCCCGGCTGCCCGGCGAAGGCGAAGTTGGCCGCGTTGGCGAGCGCGATGAACAGCAGCATGGAGCCGCGGAGAAGGTCGGGGGCGAGCGCCCGCTTGTATTGCGTCTTTTCCAGCACCGCTTGAGTCATGCCATTGAGCCTGGCCGTTCCGGCCGCCCGTCACGAGGAGGCTGGAACCCGTCCCGCAGTGGTACTACTACTACCCTTCGAGGTATTTGAGCACCGCGAGCACGCGCCGGTTGTCGTCGTCCGAGGACTGCAGGCCGAGCTTGGCGAAGATGCTGTTGGTGTGCTTGGCGACCGCCTTCTCGGTGATGAACAGCGCGGTGCCGATGGCCGCGTTGGACCGGCCCTGCGCCATCTGCGCCATCACCTCCCGTTCGCGGGGCGTCAGCTGGCCCAGTTCGCGCCGGTCGAGCAGCTTGGCGACGACCGTCGGGTCGAGGGCCGTGCCGCCGGCGGCGACCCGCTTGACCGCGCCGATGAACTCGCCGATGTCCGAGACGCGGTCCTTGAGCAGGTAGCCGATGCCGCCCCGCTGGTCGGCGAGCAGTTCCCGGGCGTAGAGCCGCTCGACGTACTGCGAGAGCACGAGCACCGGCAGCCCGGCGACCTCCTTGCGGGCGGCGAGGGCCGCCTTGAGTCCTTCGTCGGTGAACGTCGGCGGCAGCCGCACATCGACGACGGCGACGTCGGGTTTGCGGTCGATCAGCTCTCTCAGCAGCTCAGGCCCGCTGCCGACGGCGGCGACGACCTCGAATCCGTACGCCTCGAGCATCCGGACGATGCCGTCCCGCAACAGTGCCAGGTCCTCCGCAACGACGACTCTCACCGCGCCACGGTATCCGACCGGCCGACCGCGCGGTCCGGTCGGCGCCGCCCGTCAACCGCAGCCGAGGCACACGAAGCCGGCCGCCGAGTCGGCCGGTGTCGCGGCGGCCAGCGCGTGCGCGGCCGGGTCGCCGGCGGTCAGGGTCCGGTGGAAGTCGGTCATCACGGTCCGGGCGGTTTCGTCGTCGATGCGGCTCACGCTGGCGACGACCGTGGTCGTACCGGCGGCCAGCAGGGCCGACGCCATGCCGAAGCTCTCGTCGCCGGGCCGGATGTCGGCCAGGCCGAGTTCGCAGCTCGACATGACGACCATCGCCGGCGGCGCGGCCAGGCGCTGCAGGTCGTAGCCGAACAGCGGCCCCTCGGCCAGTTCGAGTGAGGAGAACAGCGCGTTCTCCGCCTGGTGCCGGCCGTGCGCGGCGATGTGGACGACCGCGGCGCCGTCGATGGCGCGCAGGGTCGCGGCCGGGGTCGCGCCGGCGCCGGTCAGCACCGTCGGGGACCGGTAGAGGCCGGCGATGGCGCGAACCTCCTGATCGCCGCGGGCGATTCCGGGCCCGGCCACCAGCACGGCGCCGGTGGTGGTGGCGGCGCGGGCCCGGCGGCGGGCGGCGAGCCAGGTGGTCGCGGACGGGGCCACCGTCACCGGGCGGCCCGCGCAGTCGGGGAGCAACGCCCACGGCGTGGTCATCAGCAGGCCGGTGGGGACCACGATCAGTTCCCGGTCGCCGATGGCCGAGCGCAGCGGCGCCAGCAGGACGTCCGCGAGTTGGGCCGCGTCGCGGCGGGTCGCCGCGGCCACGGCCTCGGACAGCCGGGGCGGCATCGCCCGGCCGGCGCCGGTGTCGAGGTCGGCGCGCAGGCGCAGGAGCGGCTGGTCGGCGGCCCGGAAGTCGCCCAGCGGGGTCACGGTCGCCGAGGTTCCGGTCACCACCAGCGCGCTCAGCGCCGGACCGTCGCGCAGGTAGGCGACGAGCGCGGCGTCGCCCAGCTCGGCGCGCAGGTCGGCCAGCTGGGCCGGCCGTCTGTTGTCGGTGCGCTGCGGGGCGCTCAGTGACCAGGAATGCTCGCGGACGGCGCGCTGCAACCGTTCGGCCTGCGCCCGCAGGGCCGCGGTCGGCCGTCCGGTGAGTTCGGCGGTGCGCAGCGCGTACCTGGTCTGGCGTAGTTCTTCCAGGGCCGCGGCGGCCCGCGGGTCGTCCGGCGGCCGGACCGCTGCGAGCAGCAGGGCCTGCGACCGGGCCCGCTCCGACCAGCGGTGGACGGCCGACGGTGAGCCGGCCGCGAGCGCCGATCGCAGGCCGGCCCGGGCCAGGTCCTGGCCGTGGGCGGAGGCGCCGGTCTGCAGGTCGAGGCAGCCGAACTGGGCCCGGTAGCGGTGCAGGCCCTCCATGCCGGCCCGCAGGTGGCGGGTGGCCGCGGCCGGGCGCCCGGCCGCGGCGGCGATCTCGGCCCGGGTCAGATGCCACAGCAGGCGGGTGTCGAGCCGGTCGAGGCGGCCCGGCGGGCCGTACCGGCGGAGGAGGCCGGCGGCGGCGCCCGCCGGGCGGCGGGCCGATGACGTACGCACGAGGCAGCGGGCGGCGACCAGCGCGGCCACCCGGGCGTCCTCGGGCAGTCCGATGCGGTGCAGCCGGCGGGCGAGTCGCCGTCCACGCTCGGCCGCCGCGGCCGTGGGGCCGGCGTCGGCGTACTCGGCGCGGAGGGCGAGTAACGCGGTCAGTGCCGATCGGCGGTGGTTGCCGCGGCGGCGGAACTCCGCGCGGGCCTGGCCGGCCCACTCGGCGGCCTGCCCGGGCCGACCGCTCAGCAGGGCCACCTCGGCCCGGGTCTGCAGCGCGTCGGCGTACAGGTGGCTCTGGCGCTGACCGCGGTAGTGTTCCAGCGCGGCGGCCAGTTCCTCGTCCGCCTCCCGGAACAGGCCGGCGGCGGCCAGGGTCCTCGCCCGTTCCACGCCGAGCCCGGCGAGCCGGCCCGGCGCGACACGCTGATATTCCTCGCGGGCGGTGCGGAACGCCTGCAGCGCCGACGGCAGATCACCGGCGACCGATTCCAGGCAGCCCACGTTGACCCGGCCGATCGCCGCGGCCAGCTCGAGGCCGTGCGTCGTCGCGACCCGCAGGCACCGGAGCAGGTCGTCCCGGGAGGCGCCGAACCGTCCGGCGTCGAAGTGCAGCACGGCGCGGTTGTTGAGCGCCCGGGTCAGTTCGTTGGCGCTGCCCGGATCGCGGAGCCCGGCGATCGCGGCGTCGTACTCGACGAGGGCGAGTTCCTTGCGCCCGTTGCGGCACAGCAGGAGCGCCCGCTGCGCCCGCAGGGCGGCCCGACGGTCCTCGGGCAGCAGGGCCTCCGCCTCGTCGAGCAGGCGAAAGCCCAGAGCCAGGTGGCCGACCTCCGACTCGGGCCAGGCCAGGCTGATCAACAGCAGCGCGCGCTGCTCGGAGTCCGGCCGGCCGTCCAGCAGCCGCAGCGCGGACCGCAGGTTCCGGATCGCGACCGACGGCCGCCCGCCGCTCGACGCCGCCACGCCGGCCGCATAGAGCTCGGCCACGCGGTCGGTGACGACGGCGGGGAGGGTCGCACTGGTCATGCCTCCATGGTCCGGCGGCGACCGGCCGCCGTGCTGTCACGTAGCCGACCCGCAGGTCAACCGTGTGTTCCGGACGCGGCCCCGGTGACGGCCATCCGCGGCTCGCCGGTGAGCCATCGGGCCGCGTACTCGGCGGCCGGGGCCGGCCGGGCATAGAGGTAACCCTGCCCGAGGCGATAGCCCATCTCCCGCAGCGCCTCGGCCTGCTCGACCGTCTCGATGCCCTCGGCGACCACCGACAGGTTCAGCGTTCCCGCGATCTGGCTCACCGCCCGCGCCACCGCCCGCGGCCGCTCGGCCGTGGTCACGTTCTCGACGAACGAGCGGTCGAGTTTCAGACCGGTCATCGGGCAGGTCAGGATCAGCCCGAGCGAGGAGGCCGCGGTCCCGAAGTCGTCCAGCGCCAGCGTCACGCCCAGGTCGCGCAACGCGTACAGCGTTTCGATCGCCGCCGGGTCGTCCAGCACCGCGGTCTCGGTGACCTCGATGATCAGGCTGGGGCCGGGCAGCCCGGCCTGGGCGAGCGCCTCGCGTACCGAGGCCGCGAAGCCCGGCTCCCGCAGCTGCCGCCCGGCCACGTTCACCCCGATCCGCATCCCGGCGGCGGCCGGGTGGGCGGCCCGCCACGACGCCAGCTGGCGCACCGCCGACCGGAGAACCCAGCGCCCGATCGGCACGATCAGCCCGCTCTCCTCGGCGACCGGGATGAACTCCGACGGCGGCACCGCCCCGAGGCCCGGGCCCGCGTCCCACCGCAGCAACGTTTCCGCCCCGATCGGCGCGCCGGTCTCGAGGTGCACGATCGGCTGGAAGACGAGGCGGAACTGGTCCTTCTCCAGGGCGTCGCGAAGACCGACGGCGAGCTCAGCGGTGCGGCGGATGCGGTGGCCCAGCGACGGCGTGTACCGGACCCAGGTGGCCCGGCCCCGGTCCTTGGCCGCGTACATCGCGATGTCGGCGTCGCTCAGGAGCTGGGTCAGGTCGGAGCCCGACGCCACCCCGATGCTGCACTGCACCACCACCGCGTCCTGGTGCATCAGCCGCACCGGACTGGCCAGCGAGGACAGGATGCGTTCGGCGACCGCGTCGGCCGAGGCCGCCGCTTCGCCCGGCAACAGCACGGCGAATTCGTCACCGCCGAGGCGGGCGACGAGCTCGTTTTCCCGTACGGCGGTGCGCAGCCGGCCCGCGACCTCGACCAGCAGCGTGTCCCCGGCGGCGTGGCCCATCGTGTCGTTGACCGTCTTGAAGTGGTCGAGGTCGACCAGCACCAGCGCGACCGGCCCGGCCGCCAGGGACGCCGCGAGCCCGTCGTGGAAGTGGGCCCGGTTGGCCAGTTTGGTCAGCCCGTCGTACTGGGCCTGGTCGCGCAGCCGGGCCTCCTGCCGGCGCAGCTCGTCGAGGAGCGCCACGTTGTCCTGGAAGGCGACCAGCTGCCGGGCCACGACCAGCGCCACCACCACGATGGCGCCGAGGACGGCGACCCACAGGCGGATCGACACTCCGGTCGGCAGGGTGACGACGAGCGCCGCGAAGACCGCGCTGACCGCGGCGTACGGGGCAAAGCTGTAAGGCTTTCGCCGCCTTGACCCGAACGGGTTCTCGGTCCGGCGCGTCAGCGCCTGCTGGATCCGCGGGCCGGCGACGATCAGCGGGGACGCCAGCACCGGGATGAAACCGGCGAGGCCCGCCGCGCCGCTGATCAGCCCGACGCCCAGCAGCACCACGGCGACCGTCATCGGCAGCGCGGCCAGCCGGTGCACCGGCGCGGTGCCGGAGAGCACCATCTTGACCGCGGCGAAGGCGGTCACCGCGGCGACGATCGCCCCGGCCGCCTGCGGACCGCCGGAGCCCACGGCGAAACACCAGGCGACCACCGAGCCGCCGACCAACACCGAGATCGAGTCGAGCCAGCGGGCCAGCCGGGCCCGCCGGCCGAGGTCGGCCGCCGGGTGGATCAGCATGACGACCGTCACGGCGAGCTGGGCGACGGCGAGCAGGGCCGACTGCACCGGGCCGCCGGCCTCGGTGGCATCGGCCGGGCCGGTGATCAGGAGCGTGGCCTGAACGCTGTCGCCGACGGTGCACAGCGCCAACGCGCCGGCCAGCACCCGCCAGAACCGCCGGACCGGCCCGGTGGCGACCGCCTGGATCCGCCACGAGGTCCACACGCAGGCGATGTCGAGCGGCGGCTGGGTCGCCCACAGCACCTGGGCCTGCCGGTGCGGGTCGCCGGAGAGGGCGAGCAGGAGGACGACGGTGATGAGCGACAGCAGCGCGGCACCCCAGAGAACGGGGTCGCGGAGAAGCGCTCTGGTCACCTCCGTTCAGTCGGCACGAGGCGCCTGCTCCTGAGTAATTGCCTTACGGCAACAACAGGTCGGTCAGACCGAACTCCGGCGCCACGGAGGCTTCCCGGCTCAGATACGACGCGGGGTCGGCCCGCAGCAGCCCGATCAGCACCTCGGCGACGATCCGGCCGCCGACCGGCCCGAGCCGGTTGCCGTCGGAGAACTGCTCGGCCTCTTTGAGGATGTAGTACCAGAGAGGCGTCCCGTGGGCCCAGCCGGTCGTGGTCACCGGCACTCCCATCACCGAGGCCACGTGTTCACCACTGGGCAGACCGGTGGTATCCCCGCGCAGCAGGTCGCGAACGGCCAGCGACCTGTACGCCGCCGTGTCGACCGCCCCGGTCACCTGCCGCGGCAACCCGATCAGGCTGGCCGGCAGCCTCCCGTCGAGCCGCTTGGCGCGCTGCGCGGGCGGCCGTCCCGGCACGTCGAAGATCTGGCCGAGGTCGAGGCGCCGGCCTTCCCGGACCGGCCCGAAACCGACCAGGTCGGGGAAGAGCGGGAGAGCCGGGCCGCCCTCGACGAGGCGGTAGGCGGGCCGGATCTGGCCGTGCCCGTACCGGTAGGCGGCGTCGGCGAACTCGAGCGGGATGAACGCCTCCATCGGCCGCGGCGCGAACCAGGTGCCGCCCTCGGCCAGCACCTCCTCGACCAGGTCGGCGCCGACCAGCCGGGGCAGGAAGTCGTGCACCACCACCCACTGGTAGTGCCAGGTCAGCATGATCCGCGCCCGGTCGAACACCTCCGCCTCGGGCACCCCGTCGGCCCGCAGCCGGTCGACGAAGCGGTTGTGCGCGTGCAGCAGCGCGACGTGCAGGCCGAGCACGAAGAAGTGGACGTCGTTGCGCGGGTCGCCGATCAGCGCCACGCCCTGCTGGTTGCGCGGCACGTCGTGGCCGCCGGCCGAGAACAGGAACTTCGCCGGGTCGTCGACGTCGAACAGGTAGGCCGAGCCGACCGGCCCGTCCGAGTAGAGCATCTCCAGGTTGAGCTTGGGGCTGCGGGCGTTGCGCAGCGCCTCCGGGTCGACGGCGATCCCGACCGGCGAGCGGTCGGCCGTGATGTCGTGGGCGACGATCTGCCCGAACAGCGGCCACCCGGCGGCCTCGGTGGCGTCACCGGCGTCCTCGACGACACCGTCGCAGATCCCGCCTTCGCCGCCCGCCCCCATCAGCCGGGCCGGGTCCTCGCTCAACGGTTCGAGGCCCGGAAACATCCGGCCGTAGCGGGCCGGGCCGGTCGGGTGGTCGACGGATCGGACCGGGCTGAGGCAGTTCCTGGCCATTTACGTCCTCCTTGGCGCGTCACCGAGCTATGACCGGACCGGGTCGCGAAATGTGACGTCACAAATCCCGGGGCTGTCCGGTCTAAGCCTGCGAACCGAACCTCACGGAAGGCAGACACCATGAAGATCGCTGTCATCGGCGGAACCGGGCTCATCGGCTCGCAGGTCGTCAAGATCCTGAACGCGGCCGGGCACGAGGCGGTCCCGCAGTCGCCGTCGACCGGACTCGACCTGCTCAGCGGCCGGGGCCTGGACGAGGCCCTCGAGGGCGCCGATGTCGTGGCCAACCTCAGCAACTCGCCGACCTTCGACGACGCCTCCCCCGCCTTCTTCCGGACGACCATGGACAACCTGATCGGCGCGGCCGCCAAGCACGGCGTCGGCAACGTGGTGATCCTGTCGATCGTCGGCGCCGAACTGGTGCCCGACCTGGTCTACTACCGGGCCAAGGTGCTGCAGGAGGACCTGCTCAAGGCCGGCCCGGTGCCCTACTCGATCGTCCGGGCGACCCAGTTCTTCGAGTTCATCCCGTCGGTCATGGACTGGGTGGTGGACGAGAAGGGCGTACACCTGCCGCCCACCCCGATCCAGCCGATGGCCTCGGCCGACGTCGCCGCCCAGGTGGCCGACGTCTGCGCCGGCCCGGCGCTCAACGGCACCCGCCAGATCGCCGGCCCGGAGGTCTTCCGCCTCGACGAGCTGGGCAAGATCACGCTGGCCGCGCAGGGCGACCAGCGCCCGGTGGTCACCGACGACACGGCCGGCATGTTCGCGGCCGCGCCGGGCGACGCGCTGATCGCCAAGGAGGGCGCCGTCATCGCCAAGACGACGTTCCGCGACTGGCTGGCGTCACGCCGATAACCGACAGCAGCTCCAGCTTCTCGTGGCTCTCGGTGCCCGGCGCCGCGGTATAGACCACGAGAAGCTGGGTCGCGTCGGGGTCGACCAGCCGCTGACAGTTCAGCTCCAGCAGCCCGACCTCCGGATGCACGATCCGCTTCGGCCCGCAGTAGCGCGCCGCCACCGGGTGCTCCCGGGAAATCCGGGCAAAAGACGGGCTCACCGCCCCGAGGGCTTCGACGACCGCTTTCGCACGGTCGCTTTTCCCGTACGCGGCGAGCAGGTCGGCCACAATCGTGCGGCTGTGCTCGTCGTGATCCGCCTCGGGGTAGATCAGCCGCGACGCCGGGTCGGTGAACCACCGGTAGTGCCAGCTCCGCGCGAGTCCCCTGTGGACGCTCTCGTCCCCGGTCAGCGCCACCGACAGCCGGGTCTGCAACATCGTCTCGCCGACACCCGACACCACCTGGGCCGCCGAGTCCCTCAGCCCGTCGAAAATCCGCAGCATGCCCGGGTTGATGTGCCCGCTGTCGGCCGACCGCCGCGGCGTGGCATATCCGGCCAGCCCGAACAGGTGGTCCCGCTCCTCCAGCGACAGCCGCAGCCCCCGCGCGAGCGCCCCGAGCATCTGCTCCGACGGGTGCGGCCCCCGCGGCTGCTCCAGCCGCGTGTAGTAGTCGATCGACATGTCACTGAGCACCGCGACCTCCTCGCGGCGCAAACCCTTGGTGCGGCGGCGCTGCCCGCGCGGCAGCCCGACATCCTCGGGCTGCAACGCCTCCCGGCGCGTACGCAGATAGGCGGCCAGCCTCGCCCGGTCCACCGTCATCGCGTGATGCCCATCGTGAAGTCCCACAACTTCGCCGCCTGCCCTTCGTCCTTCGCGGCGCGGTACACCACCAACTCGGCCGGCCCGCCGGTGAACTGCCCGAACCCGTCCGGCCCGTAAAGCCGCCCACCCACGGCCAGCGGCGCGGCCGCGGCATAGAGGATCGGCAGCGCGCCCGGCCCGACGTGGTGCACGAACACACCCCACCGGGCGAGCCGCGTCATCAGCGCCTCGTGCGGCGCCGGCCGGTCCCGCCCCAGATTGGGCCCGGCGGCGTACAGGCCGGTCAGCGTGGTACCCGGGTGAGCGGCGTTGCTGACGATCCCCCACCCCTCGGCCCGGCTCCGGCGGTCGAGCTCCAGCGCGAACAGCAGATCGGCCAGCTTCGACTGCCCGTACGCCTTGACCGCCCGGTATTTCCGCTCACCCTGCAGGTCGGCCCAGTCAAGCTTGGCCGTCCGGGCGGCACTGCTGGTAACCGTGGTGACCCGCGCCCGCCCCCGGCTCAGCAGCGGAAGCAACCGGAGGGTGAGCGCGAAATGCCCGACATAGTTGGTGCCGAACTGCAGCTCCAGCCCGTCGGCGGTGAGGTGCCGGGTCGCGGGCGTCATCACCCCGCCGTTGTTGACCAGCAGGTGGATCGGCCGGTCCTCGGCACTCAACCGGTCGCCCAGCTCGGCCACCGACTTCAACGAGGCCAGGTCGAGGGTCCGCAGCGAGACGTCGGCATCGCGGACCGTCCCACGGACATGCTCCAGCGCGGCCTCACCCTTGACCTCGTCGCGTACGGCCAGCAGCACCTCGGCCCCGGCACCGGCCAGGCGGGCCGCCAACTCCAGCCCGAGGCCACCGCTCGCCCCGGTCACCAGGGCACGGCGTCCGCGCAGGTCAAGGTCGGACGGCAGACTCACTCTGTTCACGGTAGCTCCGAGCTCAGGTGGCGTTTGTCTCAACGCTGCCGCGATGGCCGCCCGCCAGCCATGGTCTCCTGATACAAGGCTCCCGGCCGCCTTCCCCGCCGCCGCGTCCCCCCGCCGCCGCCTCCCGCCGTTCGGCAGCCAGATCTGCCTTTCGGTGGCCGGATCACCGCTCTCGGCCGCGACGGCCGGGCGGGCCGGACTGGCGCTTCCGACCGCCGGCGGAGCACACCGCGGTGTCCCGATGGTGAGCCGGAGCCGACGCCGACGCCGGCTCCGCGACGGCGGGATGCGCGTGATCGACTCGGGGCTGCGCCGGCCGGCACCCAGTTCGCGGCCAACGGCAGCTACATCTACGGCCTAGGCACAGGCGCTTGCCGTTACGTCCTGACCGGCGACATCGTCGGTGGCCACGGCGACGACACCAAGGCCCTGGGCTGGCCGGCCAACTGACCGCGCTCCGCCGACAATCCCCTCACGGAGGCCGCCGCCGATGACCTCGACACTGCGACGACCCCGGCCGCACCTTGATCAGCCCACCGCCGTCGATGCCCAGAGGCCGCCCCTCGCCCTTAAAATCCGGTGCCCTTCACCTGCCACACCCTTCACCTGCCAGGCCTCGCCCTTGATCGCCCTTCACCTGCCACCCCGTGACTCGGGCGCGGAGCCGCTCGCCCGTGTAGGTGCTGATCCCAACTTGATCCGAGTCGGGCAAAGAAGGCAACGCCTGCGGGGACAACCCCAACCGACAATCTCAGCCGCTGCATCGGCTTGCCCGCGGAGGACCCCGACCGAAGCGGCCGTCCAAGACCACCGGTCTGTATCGAACACCTTTCGATACCGCCGCGGCGATACGCCATAGGCGAGTAGATCCCGTAACGATCGCCTCCCAAGTCGATTCTGCCAGAATTTGCCAAGACGATTCCAACCCAGAATTGGACCGCGACAGCCCACTCCAAGGTCGGCCCTTACCACAGATGCGAACGGGGATATGCGCCTCGCCGAAAGAGATTCGTGACCAGGTGGCGGCGCCGAAAATGCCGCGCCCGAACCAGCTCTGCACAGCCATTGTGACCGTTCGGAAAACCAGCCGACCGCCAACGAGCCCGACCCGACCGGCCCACCGGAACCGGTTGACGCACATCGCCCACCGAACTGCTCCAGCCTCGCCGCGACGCCCGGCCGGATCGACCTACGCACCTCAGCAGCGCCCGCCATCTTGCCGGCGCCGACTGTGCCGACCGCATTGAACGCTCCAGCCGTGCGAGACGGTAGCCCCACGCTTGGCTGCTGAGACACGCTCGACAACGGGGTCTCGCACGACGATCGCACCGCGCTCACTGCGCTCACCGCGCTCACCGCGCCGGCCGTGCTCGCCCCACCGACCACGCTCACCGTGCTCGCCCTACCGACGGCGCCGCCCGTGCTCGCCGTGCCAGCCGCCCTCGCCGTGCCAGCCGCCCTCGCCGTGCCAGCCGCCCTCGCCGTGCCAGCCGGCGCCGCTGCGTCAGCCGCGTTGCCCCGGCCAGTCGGGTTAGCCGGGATGCATCCACCGTGGTGGCCGCCTTCGGTCTTCGGGCCGATCTTTTCGTCGATGCCGGTCGGGCCGTCCGCAGGGCCGAGTGCAGCGGCCGCGGCTAGAGCGGGATCAGTCCCGCTACCCCGACGGGCGCCCCGGTGTGCGCGATCAGAAAGGGCAGCCTGCGCGGTCGTCTCCGATGCCCGCCGATGGGCAGCCTCCGTTTGATCGTCTGCCGGATGGGGGCATGACCGTGCCGGATCAGAAGGGCCGTCTAGCCGCTCGATCGCCTCAAGGGGTCGGCGGGCTCCAGCCCCGGACGCGACCTCCTTGGTGAAAGGCGGCCGCGGTGAAAGCCGTTGGAGCGCAGGGCCATCCATGCCTGCCGTCGCCGGTCGACCGGCGGCGGCCCGCAGGTAATGCAGCTTCGCAGCATGACGCCGCACAAGGCCCCAAGCGCGGTGACGCTCATGCTCCCGGCGGAACTCGTCACGCTCAGGCGAGTAATTACGCGACGCCGTCCGGTCGCGCATTTGGGCCAATTCCGCCGGGGTAAAAAGCTGAAGCTGTCGCACGAGACAATTCTCCCGCGGGATCAGGCGCATTCGCCAGCATTGGATCATGCCAAAAAGTCAGAAAGAATGGCTGACGAGACCAATCCCCCACCCTGTGTTGGGTGGGGCTATTTAAGCACACGGGTCTGACATCTTTTCGTGACTGGATAGGTGCCCGGATACGCTGTGTTTTTCAGCTGGTGGTGGGGATCCAGGGGTTTCCTGTGGCGGCTTGGATGAGTGCGTCGAGCA
>NZ_JBFBAD010000138.1:0-26456 GCF_040682075.1 Actinoplanes sp. NPDC051411
ATTCAGTTCATGCTGGCCGACATGGGCATGAAGCTCGAGGCGGCCCGCCAGCTGACCTACGCCGCGGCGGCCAAGAGCGAACGCGGCGACGCCGATCTGACCTACTTCGGCGCCGCCGCCAAGTGCTTCGCCTCGGATGCCGCGATGGAAATCACGACCGATGCGGTCCAGCTGCTCGGCGGCTACGGCTACACCCGTGACTACCCGGTCGAGCGCATGATGCGCGACGCCAAAATCACCCAGATCTACGAGGGCACCAACCAGGTCCAGCGCATCGTGATGGCGCGCCAGCTTTTGAAGGACTGATCGCGGCGGATCATCGTTTGAGGAGGGTGTCGTGGGCCGCCCGGACGATGAACTCCGTGTACTGCTGGGGTGATCGGCCGTCGAGGTGGACGAACCGGACGTAGCTCTCGACGCTGGTGATGACGCAGCACGCCTCGACGAGGTCGTCGAAGGGGACGTCGGTGCGTAGCCAGCCACGGTCGGCGACCAGGCGCAGCGCCTGTTCGACCTGCCTGCGGATGCCGGCGAGCCGGTCGAGAAGGTGGCCCCGCAGTTCCGCGTCGCCGTGGGCCGCACCGGTGACCGCGGTCCAGACGCCGGCCACCGGTTCGTTTATCGCCAGCATGGTCGTTCCGAGGAACGCGGCGAAGCCGTCCGGGTCACGCAGCTCGGTGAGTGCCTGGCCGACGTCGGTGGCGAACAGGTCGATGTCGCCCTCGACGCCGAACGTCGCCACCTCTACGGCGGCCCACATGAGGGCCGATTTGGGGCCGTGGCCGCGCACCGTTTCGATCGACACGCCGGCCCGCTCGGCGATCTGCGCGAACGTCGCGGCCTGGTAGCCGTTCCGGCTGAACACGTCGCCCGCGGCCGCGACGACTCGTCGCCTGGTCTCGGCCGCCTGGCGCTGCCGCAGTTCCGACCGGTACACGCGTCCCTCAGCCGGCATATTGACTACCATCCCATACAGATGAATACTTGCCTACGGTAGCGAACTTAGCTGATCACAGCGGCGTACGCCTTCCGGGGGTCACTCATGTCGTCTGTCCTGATCGCGGCCGTGCCCATTCACGGCCATGTCATGCCGCTGCTTCCGGTGGCGCGGCACTTCGTTCGGCGGGGCGACCGGGTGCGGTTCCTCACCGGGTCGCGGTTCGCCGGAGTCGTCGCGGCGACCGGGGCCGAATATCTGGCCCTTCCGGCCGAGGCCGACTTCGACGACCGGCAGGATTGGAACGAGACCTATCCCGAACGCGCCGGGCGCAAGGGCACCGGGGCCGTCGCTCACGACATCGAGCACATCTTCGTGCGCCCCGGCCTGGCCCAATACCGGAGTCTGAGGGCAGCGCACGCCGCTGAGCCGGCCGACGCGGTGCTGACCGATCCGGCCTTCATCGGAGGCGCGTTCCTCCTCGGACATCCAGCCGGAACCAGGCCGCCGGTGGTCATGTGCGGCATCTGCCCGCTGCCGATGGCCAGCCGGGACGCCGCGCCCTTCGGCATGGGGCTGACCCCGCTGCGCGGCCCGGCCGGTCGGCTGCGCAACGCCACGCTCACCCTGCTCACCGGCCGGATGGTGTTCGCCGCGCCGCAGCGGATCGCCGACCAGATCTTCCGTCGGTTGCACGGCCGTCCGATCCCGTTCGCGGTGCTCGACTGGCCACGGCATGCCGACGCGATCGGGCAGTTCACCGTGCCGCAGTTCGAGTACCCGCGGTCCGACGCCCCCGCCGGCCTGCACTTCGTCGGACCGATCTGGTCCGCCGCCGCGCCGGCACCGCTTCCCCCGTGGTGGCCCGAACTCGACGGTTCACGACCCGTCGTCCATCTCACCCAGGGCACCCTGGCCAACCGCGACTTCGGCCAACTCGTCGGGCCGGCGCTCGACGCGCTCGCCGACGAAGACGTCCTGATCGTGGTGGCGACGGGCGGCCGGCCCCTGACCACCCTGCCGCCGCTGCCGGCCAATGCCCGCGCGGCGGAATACCTTCCGTACGACGAGCTTCTCCCCAAAACTGATGTGTACGTCACCAACGGTGGCTACGGCGGTGTGCAACAAGCCCTGCGCCACGGCGTGCCGATCGTGGCCGCCGGGCGGCACGAGGACAAGCCCGAGGTCATCGCCCGCATCGCCTGGTCCGGTGTCGGACGCCGGATCAGGTCCGCGAATCCCCGGCCCGCGGCCGTACGCCGGCACGTTCGCGCGGTCCTCAACGACGACCGATACCGGCAGGCCGCACGCCGGATGGCCCAGCACATGGCGGCCACCCGTGGCCCCGACGACCTCGCGGAAATCGTGGACGCCCTGATTCGCGGGCCCGGCGTTGCTCCATCCCCGCCCGCCACGACGCGGTCGCCCACATCGGGGAACTCACCTTGAGCTGGATGACTCCGCGGCTTGCTGGAGGAAAGGCCGGATCAGTGCGGCCACCTGGTCGACGGCCGACTCGAGGAGGAAGTGGCCGCCGTCGAGCAGGTGGATCCGGGCGAGGGGCAGGTCGTCGGCGAAGGCGTGCGCGCCGTCCGGGCCGAAGATCTCGTCGCCGCGGCCCCAGACCGCGAGCAGCGGCACCTGCGACTCGCGGAAGTATTTGTGCACGCTCGGGTAGAGCGGCACGTTGGTGGCGTAGTCGGAGAACAGCGCCAGCTGGACCAGGTCGTTGCCCGGGCGCGAGACCAGCGCGTAGTCGTGCTCCCAGGTGCTCGGGTCGATCAGGGTCTCGTCCGGGGTGCCGGTCAGGTACTGCCAGCGGATCGCCTCCATGGTCAGGGCCTGCCGGGCTCCGGCCTCGGTGGTCTCGTTGGGGTCCTGCTGGTAGGCGAAGACGCCGGACCAGAAGCTCTCGACGAAGCCGGCCTCGTAGGCGTTGCCGTTCTGCGTGACGATCGCGGTGACCGCGGCCGGGTCACGCAGCGCCAGCCGCCAGCCGATCGGGGCGCCGTAGTCCTGGACGTAGAGCGCGTACCGGTCGACCCCGAGCTGGGCGAGCAGCCCGGCGGTGAGGTCGGTGAGCGCGTCGAAGGTGTAGGTGAACTCGTCGACCGTGGGCCCGTCGGACAGGCCGAATCCGAGATGGTCGGGCGCGATCACGTGAAAGTCGTCGGCCAGCAGCGGTATCAGTGTGCGGAACATGAACGAACTGGTCGGGAAGCCGTGCAGCAGCACGAACGCCGGCTTTCCCGGGTCGCCGGCCTCCCGGTAGAAGAGCCTGCGGCCGTTGACCGTCGCGTACCGGTGATGGATCCCGGTCATGCCTAACCCCCTAAGAGTGTTTTGACAGTTAGATTGAACAGGCTTCGTGTTAACCTGTCAACCGGCTATAGGGGGTTAGATTGATGGCTGAACGTGACGAGGCGGTTCTGCTGGCCCTCCTCAACAGCGCGCCGACGAGCGATGGCGTGCGACTCGACCCGTTCGACGAGGACGACTCGGCCCAGGCGTGGCTCGCCGAGCACGACCTGGACGTGCCGGTCGCCGACCGCGAGATGCTGCGCGGCGGCCGCGACCTCCTTCAGGCGGTCGCCCGCGGACAGCAGACCCCGGCGGCCCTGACCGTCATGCTCGACGGCGTCGTGTCGCGTCCCGGCTTCGCCGGCGACGATCTGATCTGGACGCTCGGCCTCGACGGGGGCGGCGACCTCACCGGAGGGCGCGCGGTGCTCGTGCCCGCCGCGCTGGCTCTCGTGCGGCTCCACGTCACGCGGCCCGGCCGGTTGCGCCCGTGCGCCAACGACGAATGCACGCTGTTCCTGCTCGATCGCAGCAAGACCAACAGCGCCCGCTGGTGCTCGATGGCGGTCTGCGGCAACCGCCTCAAAGCGCGCCGCCATCACGAGCGGACCCGCCAGAACGGCTAGCCGGTGTGGTTGCGGTCGTAGAAGCGCCGGGCGCTGACCAGCAGGGCGCATGGGACGCGGCCCGGGTCGTGTTCGACCAGTTCGCCGCCGCCGACGCGTACCTGTTCGCGGTTCCGATGTGGAACTCGGGGATCCCGTACGTCCTCAAGCAGTGGATCGACGTGATCACCCAGCCCGGCTGGGTTTTCGGATTCACCCCCACCGAGGGTTACACCGGTCTGATCCACGGCAAGAAGTCCGCGGTCATCTACACCAGTGGCGTGTATTCGCCGGGGGTGCCGCTGGCGTTCGGAGCTGACTTCCATGCCAGCTACTTCAGCGACTGGCATCGCTTCGCCGGGATCACCGACGTCACCGAGATCCGGTGGCAGCCGACCGTTCTCACCGCCACGCCCGATGCCGACCGGGGCGCGGCGATCCAGCGGGCGGCGGAGGCCGGAAGCAAATTCTGGACCCGCTCGGCCGCGACTGCCCGTGACCGCCGGAGGCGACCTGGATGCCGGTGGCTGGCCGGCCCGGCGCACACCCAGGTTGTCTCCGGGCGCGGCCGCTAGACGGATGTGGTGTGAGTCGCCCGCAGCACCTCGGCGAGGGCGTCGAGAGTGCCGTCCCAGGCGCTGTCCGAGACGGCCGAGAAGTTGACGACCAGGGCGTCTCGATCAGACATCGCGTCATGGCGGAACTCGGCGAGGCTGCTGATTTTCAGCCCTCGCCGGGCCGCGGCCCGCAGCGCCGGCTCCTCGGTTCCCGGTGGGAGTTCGAGGACCGCCTGCAGACCGGCCGCCATGCCGGTCACCCGGACCTCGGGGGCGGCGCGGCCCAGGGCGGCGATCAGCTGTTCGCGCCGCCGCCGGTAGGTCTGCCGGCGGCCGCGTACGTGCCGGTCGAACGCGCCCGAGGTGATGAACTCGGCCAGGGTGAGCTGGTCGAGCACGCTGACCGTCTCGACGCGTCCCTTGGCCGCCGCGACGTCCGGGAGGAGGGGTCCGGGCGTCACCATCCAGGCCACGCGCAGGGCCGGAGCGATGGATTTGCTCGCGGTGCCGAAATACACGACCCGGTCCGGGTCGAGGCCCTGCAGGGCGCCGACCGGCTTGCGGTCGTAGCGGAACTCCCCGTCGTAGTCGTCCTCCAGGATCAGCCCGCCGGTGGTGCGGGCCCAGTCGAGTACGGCCGCACGCCGTTCGGCGGAGAGGGCGAACCCGGTCGGGAACTGATGCGCGGGCGTCAGCAGTACGGCCGCGACGTCGCGCAGCTCGCCGACGCGTGCCCCGTGTTCGTCGACCGGAATCAGCGGGACTTCCAGGCCGGCGTCGGCCAGCAGTGCCCGATAGAGGTCGAGACCGTACGCCTCGACGGCCACCGCCCGGCCGCCCCGGGCCTTGAGGGCGTGGGCGATCAGCGACAGTCCATGGTGGAATCCGGAGCAGATGACGATGCGGCCGGGGTCGGACGAGACGCCCCGCACCCGGGAGAGGTAGTCGGCCAGGGCGGTGCGGAGCTCCGGCCGGCCGAGGGGATCGCCGTAGCCGAAGGCGCCGTGTGGTGCCGAGTCGAGGGCGCGGCGGGCGGCGGCCAGCCAGGGCGCCCGCGGGAACGACGCGAAGTCTGACGCACCGGGCATCAGAGCCTCCGCCGGCCTGGGCGTTGGCCGGCGCGGCGGCTGAACGGCGGCGGTGGCCCGGCGCGCCACCCGGGTGCCGGAGCCCTGCCGGGCCGTCAGCCAGCCCTCGGCCACCAGTTCGGCGTAGCTTTCGGTCACGGTGCTTCGGGAGACCCCGAGGTCGGCGGCGAGGGCGCGGGAGGCGGGCAGGCGGCTGCCCGGCGTCAGGCGCCCCGAGCGTACGGCGTCGCGCAGCGCATCGGTGAGCCCGGCGCGCAGCCCGGTGCCGCTCAGCACGAGGTGCAGGTCGGCACCGGAATTGGTCTGCGATTCCGGCATAGAAGTGGACTCTACCTCCATGCCATTCGGCTCGTAGCGTCGTTGGCATGACGACAAAGTCCCTGGCCGGCGCGGCCCTCGCGTTCAACAGCCTCTATCTCGCGGCGGGTGCCCTGACCCCGCTGCTGGTGGTCTACCGGCGGCAGTGGGACTTCGCGCCGGTGCTGCTCACGGTGGCGTTCGCGGCGTACGCGATCGGCTTCCTCGCCGCCGCACTCACCCTCGGGTCACTCTCCGACCATCTGGGCCGGCGGCCGGTCCTGATCGGCTCGCTCGCCGTCCAGCTCGTGTCGAACCTGATGTTCCTCTTCGCCTCCGACGTCGGCTGGGTCATCGCGGGCCGGGTCGTGCAGGGCGTGGTCAGCGGCGCCGCGACGGCGGCCTTCACCGCGGTGCTGGTCGAGCTCTCGCCGGCCCGCCGCAAAGGGCTCGGCCCGATCCTCGGCAGCGTCGGGCTCACCGGCGGCCTGGCCCTCGGCTCCCTGCTCGCCGGCCTGGGCATCCAGCTCACGGCACATGCCAACACGATCGCGTTCGTCACACTCAGCGTGCTGACCGTGGCCGGTGCACTCGCGATCCTCGCCGCGCCCGAGACGATCAGCCCCCGCCCGGGCGCGCTCCGGGCGCTGATCCCCGACGTCGCGATCCCACCCGCGGCCCGGGCCGAGTTCTTCGCCGCGGCACCCGTGGTCGCCGCGGTCTGGATGCTCGCCGGGCTCTCCGGGGGGCTGGCCCCGAGCATGGTCCAGACCGTGTTCCACCGGGACAGCGGCCTGCTCGACGGCCTCGCCGGGTTCATCGCGCCCGCGGTCTCGGTGATCGTCGGACTGTCGTTCGCCCGGGTCCGGCCGCGAACGGCGATGAGCATCGGCATCTACGCGTCGATCGCCGGGTCGCTCGGCATCATCGGCGGCGCCGCCTCCGGCCACCTGGTCGCGATGTTCGCCGGGCAGGCGGTCGCTGGCCTCGGCTTCGGCGCCGCGTTCACGGCCGCGCTGGGCCTGGTCATCCCGCTGGCCGACGCGCATCAGCGCGCCGGAGTGGTCGCCGGAATCTACGTCGTCTCCTACCTCGGGCTGGGCGTGCCCGTGGTCGTCGCCGGAGCCCTCACCGACTCGCTCGGCGTCGTGCCGACCGTCGGCTGGTACAGCGCGGTCGTCGTAGTTCTGGCCCTCATCAGCCTGGGCGCCCAGAGGCGCCTGGGGAAACGAAACATCAGAAAGGAAGGTACGCAGATGAACCGTCGCGTGTTCCTGGCCGGGGCGTCCGGTGTGCTCGGCCAGCGGCTGATTCCGTTGCTGGTCAAGGAAGGTTACGTCGTCGGAGGCATGACCCGCTCGGCCGGCAAGACCGAACTGCTGCGCCACCTCGGCGCCGAACCGATCCTCTGCGACGTCTTCGACCGGGACGCCCTGATCCGGGCGGTCGCCGACTTCGCGCCCGACGTGATCCTCAACGAGCTCACCGATCTGCCCGACGACGTGACGAACATCGGCGCCCACGCGGAACGCAACGCCCGCATCCGTACGGAAGGAAACCGCAACCTGATCGCCGCGGCCCGCCGAAGCGGGTCGGCCAAACTCCTGGCGCAGTCGGTGGCGTGGCAGCTGCCCGACGGACCGGACGCGCGAGCGGTGACCGAATTGGAGCGGTCGGTGCTCGCCGAGGGCGGCGTGGTTCTGAGCTACGGCCAGTTCTACGGCCCGGGAACCTACAACGAGGACCAGATCCCGGCGGACCCGCGGGTCCAGATCGACCGCGCGGCCGAGCGGACGGTCGAGGCACTCGACGCGCCTTCCGGCGTCGTCGTCATCACCGACTGATTGTCGGTCGGGGAGGGGGCCACATCGGCCCCCTTTTTCCGTACGCGGTAAGCAGTCGCCGCCCGCGCGACGCGGTTGACCGGGGTCGACGGCGATCAGCGCGTCAGCTCCCTCGCGGCCGGGCCGGTCGTGCCGCGGCGGCGAGGGAGCGGGGATGCGTCAGGCCGCGTGCGCGTGCGGGGTGACGACCGGGAAGTCGTTGTCGACGCCGGTGAGGATGTTGAAGTAGTTGGTGAGGACGTTCAGCGCGATGTGCGCGATCACCTCGGCGATCTCGGCATCGCTGACACCGGCGCCCCGGGCGGCCTCCAGCACGGCGTCGTCGACGGTGCCGCGGCCCCGCATGATCGCGTCCGACAGGGCCAGCAGCGCCGCGGCGTGCTGATCGCCCGACTTGCCGTCGCGGGCGAGGGCAAGCTCGGCGTCGTCCAGCTTGGCGACCCGGCCGCCGATGAACGTGTGGGCGGACAGGCAGTATTCACACCGGTTGTACTCGGCGGTGGCGATGGCCAGCCGCTCGCGGACCGCCGGGGGAAGCACGCCGCCGCCGAGGGCGCCGGAGAGCGCCAGGTAGCCCTTGAGCACGGCCGGATTGATCGCCATCACCTTGGCCATGTTCGGCGTGGACCCCATCGCCTTCTTCGTCTCGGCCAGCACCTCGGCCGCCGGGCCGGTGGCGGTGGCCGGGTCTACGGGGGTGAATCCAGTCATGGCACACATCCTTGAGCTAATGGTTATCGTCGTTCCTGCCATTAGAACGGTGCAAGATTTCTCGACGCTTGTCAACGCTTGTGAGGTGATTAACCATTAGGCGATCCGCGCCTGGGTGTTCAGCTGCCCGGCCGCGTACGGGAGGCTGACCGAGCGGGCACCGCGGCGAGGGGGCCCTGGCGGCCGCCCAGGCGCCGCCGTGCTCAGCCTGCCGCGCCTCCGGCGTCTTGCCCTGTCGAGCCTGCTGTGCCTCCGGCGTCTTGCCCCGCCCAGCCAGGGTGAAGATCGGAAAGTCCGGGGGCAGGATGCCGTCGAGGGCCCGCATCAGTCCTGGGTGCCTTCAGCCGAGTGGATGGCGCGGTCGGTCCGGCGATCTCGCCACGACCGGTCACCTGGGCGCGCTCAACACCACGTTGCACGCCGGCATCGCCGCACTCTTCGTCTTCGTCGGGCTTGCCTGCCCGACGGCCTCATCGGCTTCCGCGGCCTCCCGGGCGACGCGCCGCGGCCCTCTGAGTCAACAGATCAGATCCACCCCGCGTCCCGGGCGATGCGAACGGCATCGACCCGGGTGCGCGCGTTCAACTTGGCGGTGATGGCGGTCAGATTGTTGCGGACGGTCCCGATCGACAGATGCAGCATCGACGCGATCTCGCCCGCCGAGTGGCCGTGAGCCGTCTTGGTGAGGATCTCGGCCTCGCGCGGCGACAACGGGCTGACGTCGCGCTGATTGAGTGCGGCCAGCGCGATCTGCGAATCGACCACCCGGCGCCCGGCCGCCACCTCGCGTACCGCCGTCGCCAGGGTGGCCGGCGGCGATCCCTTGAGGATGAAGCCGGTGACCCCGGCCTCGATGCTCCGTTGCAGCATTCCGGGTCGCTCGACTCCGGTGAGAATGAGCGTGCGGCAGGTCGGCACCTGTTCATGCAATTGACGGGCCGCGCTCAACCCGTCGAGGCCCGGCAGATCGGCGTCGATGATGGCGACCTGCGGTTGATGGGTCAGGGCCGCGGCGAGAATCTTGTCACCCCGCGACAGTTCGACCACGACCTCGAAATCGGGCTGTAAATGCAACAGCGCGACCAGCGCGCCGCGGATCATGTGAACATCTTCGGCGAGCAATATCTTCACTGGGGTGGATACCAACATGACCTCCTTCCGCTGAAGGTGAGCCAGGTGGCAACGTTGTCAGTCGAGACCTCCATGGTGGTGGATACGATACGGCTACCCGCGACGTAGGCGTGTCGGAATGTTGACCGCGCAACAAAATCTTCCTACCGCAGGCGCGCGTCTGGCTCGACGGTGAGCATCGTGCGGATTCGCTGCCGTCGACTCGGCCGGACAACCGTTCGATGATCGGGTGCAGGCGGAATATCCGCAGCTCACCGCCGATTCCGCGGTGCAGCGCAGATGCCTGTCGCGGTCGATCCGGCTGCTCCGCGCGGCCTCCCGGGTGTCCTGGAGCGCGCCTACCTCGATGCTCGGCAGGGGTCGACCCCCGCGACAGGTCGAGGGTCACACCGGGCAGTTCGCCATGCGTTGTTCGCCGTCCGTGGACGCCCGGTGCCCTCGGTGATGAGTCGGTGCTGCCGGCGCCGAGGCTCAGCGAGTAGCCGCTGCGATGGGTCACCAGGATGTCCCGCTCGATGAGCCGGCGCGGACGGTTGTTCTCATCGAGTTCCTCAAATGGTCCGATCCTGGCCGCCAATTGAACCGGATTGAGAGCGAGAGGCGCGATCATTGGGCGGATTCGCCGCTCTCCGAACGATGAAGAACCGATCGTAGAATGCGGACGACGGCCCGGTAAATCGATTCGCATGATTCCTCCGGGCAAACGGAATGCCTCTCCTATCGAGAACAGCCGGCCGGCGATGGCGCGGATTGGTCCTCCGGTCGATCAGCGGCCCACGTCAGCACCTCGTGTAGCCGCGCGGCCCGCGATGGGAACGCTTCGTCTCGGGCGCAGAAACGCCCGCCCGGCCGACGCGGAAGTCTCACGCACGCAGGTTCAACAGCGGGCGCGAACGGGTCGTCGACGCAGCTGAAGGCAGTCGGCGGCCGGACGCCACCACCTCGAAATCAGCCCCGACACTTCACAGGAACCGCGCCCGGGACTCCGGCACCTCGCCGATCCGGGCCCGCGGTCCGCGGTCCGCCCAGACTGCGCGGGTTGGTGAACAACGTCTCTTCGTCCAATGTGGTCAATGGCGCCGGCCTGGTGAAGACGAGAGTGAGCGGCGCCCGATTCTTATCCATCAGGGGGCGTTGTAGAGAATCGCGCTGCAGTAACGCCGGTGGAGGCACTACTTCGCGGAGGCTCCGAGATCTTCCACCGGATGGGCCGAGAACAACCGGCACGAAAGACCGAAAGCCGAACTCGAAGGCTCCGACGTTGAAGCGCCAACCTCGCCGAGCGCGAGCCGGCCGTCGTGCCAGGCGCCGCCAAGTAGCGACCGTCCAATCAGGATGATCGCCCGGGCAGCCGGGGCCAGGGCGTCCACGGCCACGGGAATCGACTACTCGTTCGGCCGGCCCGACCCGGATGTGATCAAAGCCGACGGGACACTGGACCTCGACGAGGCACGGCCGGCCGATCGTCTCATCGGCGGCCCGATGCCTAGGGACCGGCCGCCGTAGATGAGCGCCCACTCGTGTGGCTCGGCAAATGCCCAGTCGCGCACCGCGTGCCCCGCCGCGAGTCAGCGGCCGAGTCCCGATTCCGCCTTCCCGGCGGCGCTGACGCGATGTGCCACGTCGCGGTCGCCGAACTCCCTAGCGTCGCCGCTCGACCAGCCCCGACTCGTAGGCGACCATCACCAACTGGGCCCTGGTCTGCACACCGACCTTGGTCAGCAGGTGTCCGATGTGGGTCTTCACCGTGGTCGGGCCGACGTGGAGACGGTCGCACAGCTCGGCGTTGGTCAGGCCGCGAGCGATCAGCACCAGCACCTCCCGTTCGCGGACGGTCAGCCCGGACAGCTCCACCGGCACCGTCTCGGCCGTGGGCAGCTGGGCGAACTCGTCGATCAGCCGCCGGGTCACGCTCGGCGCGAGCAGGGCGTCTCCGGCGGCGACCACCTCGACCGCCCGCAGCAGCTCGCCTGGCGCGGTGTCCTTGAGCATGAAACCGGAGGCCCCGGCCCGCAACGCGGCGAAGACGTAGGCGTCGAGATTGAACATGGTCAGGATCAGGATGCGCGCGCCGACGGGGGACGAGCAGATCCGGCGGGTCGCCTCGATGCCGTCCATCTCGGGCATGCGCACGTCCATGAGCACGACGTCGGGCCGCTCCCGTTGGGTCACGTCGACCGCCTCGACTCCGGTGCAGGCCTCGCCGACCACCTGCATCCCGGCGGTCTCCAACAACACCCGGAAACTGCCACGCAACAGGGCCTGGTCGTCGGCCACCACGACCCGGATCACGCGGGCTCCCGGGCGTACGGGATAAGCGCGCTGACCCGGAAGCCGCCCTCCGGCCGTGGCCCCGCGTCGAATGTGCCGCCGTAGGCGGCGATGCGCTCGCGCATGCCGACGAGGCCGTGCCCACCGGGGCCGGCCGATCGCGAGACGCAGGCGGGCGGCCCCTCGTCGCAGACTTCGACCCGCACCCCGGCCTTCTCGGCGGCCACGGTGACCGAGCAGCGGGTCGGCGCGGCGTGCTTCACCACGTTGGTCAACGCCTCCTGGACGATCCGGAAGACCGGCAGCTCCAACGTCGGAGGCAGCCGCTCGGCGTCCGACACGACCAGCTCGACGACGACGCCGGCCGCGGTGACCTGCCGGGCCAGCGTCGGTAGCGCGGCCATGCCGGGAGGCGCGGTCTCGTCGCCCTCTCCGGTGCGCAGCACGTCGAGCAGGTGCCGCATCTCGGCCAGTGCGCCCTTGCTGGTCGTCTCGATGGCCTGCAACGCGTCGCGCAACTCCTCGGGCCGCTTCTCGGCGACATGCACCGCGACCGCGGCCTTGATCGCGATGACGCCCATGCTGTGGGCCACGCTGTCGTGCAGCTCGCGGGCGATCCGCAGGCGCTCCTCGGCGACCGCGCGCTCGGCCGCCTGCTCGGCCGCCCGCGCGGCCCAGATGCGGCGGTCGCGCACGATCTGCCCGATCGTCCAGCCGCCGGCCAGCGTGAGCAGGAACAGGGCGATCAGCTGCGGTCGGCCGGCCCACCAGCCCGGTGCGTCGCGTGGTGTGCCGGCGAGCGTCAGCGCCCCGAGCGCTCCGAGGCTGACCAGCGCGGCCGTGACGAGACGGACCTTGCGGGGGCGCGGGGTGAGGGCCGAGAGGTGGAACATCGCATAGGCCGTGGCGAAGACCGGGGCGCGCACCAGGTCGAGCACGCCCCAGGCCAGGGAGGCGGCCAGCACCACGCCGCAGATCGCGCGTGGCCACAGGCGGAAGGCCGCGATCGGAAGGCCGGAAGCGGCCGCGAGCAGGCACGCCGCGACGCCCTGGCGGCCGGCGATCGCGATCGAGAGGAACACGACGGTCGCGAGCGCGGCGGCCAGGGAGTCAAGCGCGATCAGATGCTTCCGGCGCAACACGAGCCCACCGTAGCCAGCGCGAGCCGAAAGCTCGTCCTACCCAGGGAGGAGCGAATTTCTCGGACCACGGGCCGATGCGCCCCCGATCCCGTCCCGGAAGCCTGGTCGCCATGATTCAGGTGCAAGGCGTGTCCAAACGTTACGGTGCGGTCCGGGCGGTCGACGGGCTGTCCTTCACGGTCCGACCGGGCCAGGTCACCGGGTTCCTCGGCCCCAACGGCGCCGGCAAGTCGACCACGATGCGCATGATGCTCGACCTCGACCGTCCGACCGCGGGTGAGATCCTCATCGACGGCAGGCCCTATCACCGGTTCCGCGACCCGCTGACCCACGTCGGCGCGCTGCTCGAGGCGACCGCCGTCCATCGCGGCCGCACTGCCTATCATCACCTGCAGTGGCTCGCCCAGAGCAACCGGATCGGCCTCGAACGGGTGCGCGAGGTCCTACGCATGGTCGGCCTCGATGGCGTGGCCGGGCGCCGGGTCAAGGGCTTCTCGCTCGGCATGCACCAGCGGCTCGGCCTCGCCGCGGCGCTGCTCGGCGACCCGCCGGTCCTGCTGCTCGACGAACCGGTCAACGGCCTCGACCCGGAGGGCGTGCGATGGCTGCGCGACTTCCTGAGGGCCCTCGCCGCCCAGGGCCGCACAATCCTTGTCGCGAGCCATCTGATGAGCGAGATGGCGATCACCGCCGACCACCTGATCGTGATCGGCCACGGCCGGCTGCTCGCCGACACCCCGCTCGCCGGGTTCGTGAGCGACGGCTCGTCCCTGGAAGACGCCTATCTGCGGCTCACGCGATGACCGCGGTCCTGCGAGCGGAGTGGACCAAGCTGCGCACGATCCGATCCACGGTGTGGTTGCTGGTGCTCACCTTCGTCATCAGTGTCGGGCTGGCCGCGGCCAGTGGCTTCTCGGTGCGCCAGGCCTATCAGAGCGGCAACGCGGCGATGGTCCGCCCCGACTTCGACCCGGTCTATTCCGGCTTCGTCGGGTTGCTCTACGGCCAACTGGCCCTCATCGCGTTCGGCGCGCTGCTGGTCACCACCGAATACAGCAGTGGCACCATCCGGGCCACCATCGCCGCGATTCCGCGGCGCTTCCGGGCGTACGCCGGAAAGCTGCTCGTCGGCGGCGGCACCGCCCTGGTCGTGGCCTTAGCCACCGCCGTCGTTTCGTGGCCGGTCAACCAGGCCGGCCTCGGACCGTACGGCGTCTCGATCGGCACGCCCGGAGTGCCCCGGGCGATAGTCGGCGCGGCTGTCTATCTCACCCTCGTCTGCGCCCTGTCGGCCGGTGTCGGTGCGCTGCTGCGCAATTCGGCCCTGACTCTGGGCATCCTGATCCCGCTGTTCTTCATCATCGGCCCGATCCTGAGTCGCCTACCGGGCGTCAGCGAGGCGGCCCGGTTCCTGCCCGACCAGGCCGGTCTTCAGATCATGGCGGTCGGCGCCCGTGGCCTGACACCGTTACAGGGCCTGCTGGTGGTGCTCGGGTGGACCGTCGTGGCGCTCACCGCCGGATATCTCCGGTTGAGGAGGTGATCGATAGATTGGGCGGTCGACAAGCGACGGCGGTTTGGCGGCTGGCGACGATCCCTCGGCCAGGTTCCACAACACGACCTGGCATGACGACGACGGGCTGAACTCTGGCCGCGGCCAGACGTCTAATCGAGTGACGACACGGGGAGGATCGATGGACACGAACCAGATCAAGGAGTGGTCGGCCGGGGCGCAGGCGGTGTCTCTGCTGGGCGCGGCGCACGAGCACGGCTGGATCGACTTCCTTGCCGAGTCACGCGACGTGGCGGCGCTGGCCGGATTCAGCGGCTTGCCGGTCGAGCGGACCCGCGCGGTGCTGGAGGCGCTCGCCGGAATCGGGGTCGTCGAGTCGAAGGACAACGAGTTCCGGCTCGCTCCGGCCTACGCGGCGACGATGTCGCCCGACGCGCCGTTCTCGATGGGTGATCTGCTCGCCGAGGCCCGCATGATGCGCCGGGTGGTCGCGCAGGCCGTCGAGGGGCCGTTGCCCGCCCCCGACGAGAGCGACGCCCTGGTCGTCGCCGACGCCTACGGCCTGCGACCGACCCAGACGGCGATCGGCCTGTTCGGCCAGTTGCTCGAGGCGTTGCCCGAGTTCGCCGGGCTGCTGCCCAACGGCCGTTACATCGATGTCGGCTGCGGGGTGGCCGGTTTCCTGCTGACCTGCGCGCGCACCTACCCGACCATGCGCGGCGTGGGCGTCGAACTGGTGGCCCCGGTCGCGGCCGAGGCGGAGCGCCGGGCCAAGGAACTCGGCGTGTCCGACCGGGTGGAGATCCGCTGCATGGACGCCCGCGACCTGCCGGACGAAGACGCGTTCGACTCCGCGTTCTGGGCGCAGCCGTTCTTCCCCGAGCCGGTGCGAGCCGACACCCTGGCGGCGATTTTCCGAGCGCTCAAGCCGGGAGCGCCGCTGGCCATGCAGGAGATGGAGCGCCAGCCGGACGACCCGGCCGAGCGGGCCGCGTTCGCGCTCCGCGAGCTGGTCTTCACTGGCTGGGGTGTGCCGTTCGCCCGCAGCGCGGAGGCTCTGACCGCCGAGGCGACCGACGCTGGCTTCGTGCTCGACCGGATGGGAGACACCCCGTTCGGCCGCCTGGTGATCGTCCGCAAGCCGAGCTGACCGAGCGCTCATCCGCAGGCTGGTGGCCGGCCGAGCGCCCATCCGCAAGCCGGGGGTGGGCGAGCGCTCAAGCCTGGGCCGGCCGAGCGCCCATCCACGAGCGCCGGGTCTGGGCGAGCGTCCATCACCGAGCCGGGGCGGCCGAGCGTCCATCACCGGGCCGGGGCCGAGCTCGCTCGCGACGGCAGCGACGTCGGCGCCTACGGCCGCTAAGGGTCCTTCTCGACACCGAGAATCGGTGCCTGGAAGGGAGTTCCGGCTCCGAGGTCCCTCCGGCGGTGGCCGAGCGCCCATCACCGAGTCGGGGGCGGCCGAGCGGGCGATCTCCAAGCCGAACCAACCCGGGGCGGCCACCCGCCAGCCGGGCCGACCCCAGCCGGGCCGACGGCCAGCCGGGCCGACCGGCGGCCGACCGACCGGCGGCTGGACCGCCACGGGGGCGGGCTGGCCGCCGACGCGCTGGCCGCAGAGCCGGGAACGCGCCGGGCCCCCGACGAACCAAGGTCGGTGCGATCAGGACGTGCCGGCCGGGGTGACCAGGCCGCCGCAGCAGCGGACCTGGTTGCGGCCGTTTTCCTTTGCCTCGTAGAGGGCCGCGTCGGCGTCCGCGGTGAGGTCGGCGACCGTGCGTCCGGCCCCCGGCACCTCGCATGCCACGCCGATGCTGACCGTGACCAGCCCGCCCGGGGCCGCCGGGTGGGGCTGGTTCAGGGCGTGCACCGCCCGCTGGATCCGTTCGGCGATCTCGACTGCGGCCGCGCGGTCGGCGCCCGGCAGCACGACCGTGAACTCTTCGCCGCCGTAGCGGGCGACCAGCCCCGAGTCGGGCACCATGCGGGCGATCGTGCGGGCGACCGTGCGCAGGCAGCCGTCACCCGCCGCGTGGCCGAGCCGGTCGTTGTAGAGCTTGAAGTGGTCGATGTCGATCATGGCGATGGCGAGGGTGGAGTCGGTGCCGAACGTGGTCTGCCAGGCCAGTTCCATTTCCACGTCGAGGCGGCGCCGGTTGGCGATGCCGGTCAGCGGGTCGGTGCCGCTGAGGATCTCCAGCTGGGCGTTGGCCAGGCGCAGTTGTTCGGTGCGCTCGGTCACCTTCTGTTCGAGCGACGCGTACAGGGCCGCGTTCTCCATCGACACGACGAGTTGGCTGGCGATGATGCGTACCGCGTCGAGTCGGTCCTCGGTGAACGTGCCGCGCCACAGCCGGTTCTCGAGCACGAGCATCGCGCGGGGCGCCCCGTGGGACTGCACGGTCAGGGCGAGCGCCGCGCAGATGTCGAGCCCGTCCAGGTACGGGTCCTGGGTGAACCGTGGATCGTCGACCGCGTTGTCGAGCACCAGTGGTTCCCGGGTCCGCTCGGCGTAGCGGACGATCGACAGCGGCACGCTCGCCGAGCTGATCACCGTGCGGCCGTCGCTCCAGTCGGTTTCGCCGTCCTCCCTGGTCAGGAGGTGCACGCGGGTCGCGCCGGTGAGTGTGGTCAGGATTTCGACCACCCGGTGCCGTAGCTGGCCGAGGTTGGTTTCCGAGCTGAGCGCCCGCGACGCCTTGACCACCGCCATCAGGTCGACCGCCTCGGACGCGAAGCTGGTCGACGCTCCGATGCTGGCCGCGAACGCCGCCGTCCGGGTCGCCCGCAGGAACGGGAACTCCCGCTCCTGGGCGCCGACTTTGGCGTTGGCACCCCAGTCGTTCCACCGTTCCTGGGCGTCGCGCAGCAGCCGCTGGCCGAGGTATTCCATGCCCGAGGCGAGGTGGTACCGCGCCGCCCGTTCGGCGATGAACGCGTGCTGCCATGGCCGCCGGCGGCGGGCGACTTCGCGCAGGGCGGCGTCGAAGGTCGGTCCGGCCGCCGGGTCGCCTTCGGCCCACGCGCGTTCCGCGTCGAGGAACAGGGCCAGGTGGCGGAAGTTGGCCGGCGCGTCGACGGCCCGCGCGGTCAGCCATTCCCGGATCTCGTCGACCTCGTCGAAGCGGCGGGCGGACAGCAGCGCCATGCCTTGCACGAGGTGGGCCGTCGCCGTGCAGTAGTTCCCTTCGATGTAGGGCAGGTAGGAGGAGATGCCCGAGGCGTGCTCGACCAGCGCGGTGACGTCCCCGAACAGCATGGCGACGAGCCCGCTCGTGATGTGGTGGTAGGCGGCCGCCATCGGGTTGTCCAAAAAGTCCGAGAGGCCAGGAGGGTCGGCGGCACTGGACGCGGACAGGGCTCGCTGCAGGGAGTCGAAGGCCGCCATGATCGCGGCGTTCTGCTCGTTACCCACCTTGACGGTGAAAGCGGTGGCCCGGGTCAGCTCGGCCTGAAAAGCCGACAGCGTCGGCGCGCAGTCCAGCAGGGCCGGCACGGTCGTGTGCGATGTGAAGCAGGCGAACGCCAGGTCTCCACTGTGCACCAACTGCTCGTGCGCCTTCTTGGCCAGGTCGACGCTGTGTTCGACCGGTTCCGACCAGTGCGTCGTGCTCACCGAGGCGAGGAACCGGGCGACCGCGGTCTCCGAAATCCACCCCCGCGCCTCACCGATCGCCTCGACGTGCCGCAGCACCCGGTATCCGGTCCGGTAGTCGCCGCGGAACAGCACCGACGCCACGCCCGCGTGGGCCAGCGGGACGACCAGCGCCGCCGACGGGCCGTGCGACGTCCAGATCTGCTGGGCGGTTGCGATCAGCCGCACCATCGCCGTGTGGTCGCTGAAGAACGCCGCCGGCATCATCCGGGTGACGAGCAGGCAGGCGGCGACGGTGGCCGGCTCGGAGGCGTCCGGCCGGCCGAGGTCTGCGGCGGTCTCGAGGGAGGAGGCCCAGTCGCGCAGGTCATCGAGTCCGATGTGGACGTCGTCGAGACGTACGGTCACGCCGAGCCGGGACAGAAGATCCATTCCCAGGGCGAGGGCGTCGGCCGCCCGCCCGCGGACGGTCAGGCTCTCGATCTGTACGCCGCCCGGCTCGGCCAGCCCGACGGGATCGAGCCGGGCGGCCAGCTGTTGATAGAGCTCGTCGGCTTCGCCCGGGCGGCCCAGGCTGTAGAGCGCACGATGCCGGTCGATGAGCAGCCGGTCGAGGAGCGCGCTGTCGGTGCACAGGCCGACGGCGGCGGCCAGATATTGCTCGGCCACCGGGTAGTTGATCATGCGTAGGCCGGCCGCGGTCGCCCGGAACAGCTCGGCGATGTCGTGCCGCCGGGCGTGTTCGCGGACCAGGTCGGCCGCCGGAAGATATTGCTGGGCGGCCACTCCCGCGTATTCGGGCCGGCCGGAGAGCCGCTCGGCCAGAACCAGGTGCACGAGGCGGCGGGCTCGCGCGGGCAACAACGCGTACGCGGCCTGCTGGACCCGGTCGTGCCGGAAGCGGACCTCGTCCTCGCTGACCACCAGCAGCCCGTCTTCCAAAGCCGGCATCAGAAGCACCGAGATCTCGGCGTCGGTGACGTCGAGGGCGAGGCCGAGCAGGCCGAGTCCGGTTTCCCCGCCCAGCGCGGCCATCACCGTGAGCAGCCGTTGCGACGGCCTCGGCAGGCGGGCCAGGCGGGCGATCAGCAGATCGCCGATGTCACGGTCGCCGACCCAGTTCTGTACGGCCTGGGTGTCCCAGCTCCACCCCTCGTCGGAGGGGGTCAGCACCCCGCCCGTGCGCAGCCCGTTGACGAGCTCGACCGTGTCGAACGGGTTGCCTCCGGTGCGGGCCGCGATGGCCGTAGCCAGGTCGGCCGCCCGGGCCGCCGGCATCCGCAGGGTCTCCGCGAGCAGCGTGGCCAGGTCGTCCGGGGGAAGGTTGCGCAGGCACAGTTCGACCGGCGGCGGGTCGAGCCGCTGCCAGCGCGACAGCACCGCGGAGAGCGGATGCGCCGCGTCGACCTCCTCCTCCCGGTACGCCCCGATCAGGAACAGGCCCGGCAGGCCTTCGTCGGCCAGCAGCACCTCCAGGAACGCGATCGGCGTCGCGGCCGCCCACTGCAGGTCGTCGACGACCATGACCAGCGGACGGGCGGGCGAGACCACGACCCGGATCATCGCCAGCGCACCCTGGAACAGCCGGCCCTGGATCTCGGCCTGGTCGCCGCTCGGCTCCTCCGGTTCGACCTGCAGCAGCGGGCCGAGCTCGGGGATGATGCTCGCGACCAGCCCGGCGTTGGTGCCGAGCGCGGGGGCCAGCGCGGCCCGCAGGCGTACGAGATCGGCCTCGCTCTCGCCGAGCAGCAAGCGGACCAGCGCGCGCAGGGCCCCGGCGACCGCGTCCGAGGTCGGGTCCTGGCGGTACTGGTCGAACTTGCCGGTCACGAACCAGCCGCCGGCCGCGGTCACGACCTGGCGCAGCTCGTTGATCAGCACGGTCTTGCCGACCCCGGACGGGCCGCTGATCAGCAGCCCGCGCAGCCGGCCGGAGAGGGTGTCGTCGAACGCGGCCCGCAGCCGGGCGATCTCGGCGTCCCGGCCGACCAGCCGGGACGGCGCGACGAGGCGGGACGGGAAGTCGCGGGTGCCCAGTTCGAGGGTGGCCTCGCCGGCGTGGGCGAGGTCGTGGGCGCAGCCCTCGGCGCTCTGGTAGCGGCGGTCGGGCTCCTTTTCGAGCAGTCGCGCGATGATGTCGGCGAGGACCGGCGGGAATTCCGGGTTGAGGTCGGTGACGCGTTCCGGGCGGCGGGCCAGGTGGTCGTGCAGCAGGCGGAGCGGGTCGGTGCCGGTGAACGGCACTCGGCCGGTGACCATCTCGAACAGGGTGGCGCCCAGGGCGTACAGGTCGGAGCGCCGGTCGACCGCCCGGCCGGTGCGGCCGGTCTGTTCCGGCGCGAGATATGCGAGAGTGCCGACGACCTGGTTCTGATGGGTGAAGCCGGGCCGTTCCTCGGCCGCGGTGGTCGACAACTCGAAGTCGATCAGCACCGGCTCGTCGCCGTCGAGGATCACGTTGGCCGGGTTGATGTCCTTGTGCACCACGCCGGCCGCGTGCACGGCTCCGACGATCTTCGCCAGCCGGACGGCGATGCCGAGCATCCGCTCGATGTCCGGCTCCCCGGACCGGATCCGCTCGGCCAGGCTTTCGCGGCCGGCGTCGACCAGCAGCAGATCGGTGTCGGTCGGCGGCTGCCCGGCGAGGCGGGGCACGCCCTCGATGCCGCCGAGGCGCTCCAGGATCGCCTGCTCCCGGCGGCAGCGTTCGGCGGCGTCCGAACCGCGAAGCTCCTTCCGGATGACGCCCGGCATTCGCACAATGCGCGTGCGGGCGCTTTCGTAGAGCACTTCAACGTCGGCATCCGGCATCCGCGACCTCATCCTTCAGGAGAGCCTTTCGCCCTATCGGCACGCGGGCCCGGAAACTGAGAGAGCGTGTTCATGGCATCCTCAGCGCGGGCAGCAGCGACAGCGCGACAATGCCGAGCGCCCACCAGAAGCTGTGCGCGAAGGCGGTCGCCGGATCCTCCCGCCGGCCGAGCACCTGAAGCACGACGGCGAAGACGCCGGCCCCCAGTGCCGACCCGAGCCGGACCAGGATCGTCGCCGCCACGCTGGCGCCCGGGATCGCGTCCCTGGCCAGGTCACGATAGGCGCCGGCCATCACCAGCGGCGTCACCAGGCCATGGCCGAGGCCCATGACAAAAGCCGCCCCGAGGGGCACCAGCCAGGCGGTTCCCGCACCCATTCGCGTGTACGCGAGGAGGCCGCCGGCCACCAGCAGAATGCCCGTGATGCCGGGCCCCCGGGTGCCGAACCGCGCACTGATCCGCCCCGCCTGCGTCATCGTCAGAATCGCGCCGGCCCCGACCGGGGCGACGAGAAGGCCCGCTTCGAGGACGCCGCCGCCTCTCACCTGCTGGGCGTAGAGCGGAATGAGCAGCAGCGCCCCGAACATCGCGATCGAATAGCAGAAAATCACGCCGATCGCGGTCGCATAGGCCCTCCCTTTGAACAGCCGCAGGTCGACCAGTGCCCGCTCGCGCCGCCGCAGCGCGTGCCCGACGAACGCGGCGAGCAACAGCAACCCCAGGGCCTTGCCGGCGGTGCCGCCGCCGCTCAGGCCCCAGATCAGGATCGCCAGCCCGGGGGAGAGCAGCATCAGGCCCAGAACGTCCAGTCCGGCGTTCTCCTTCGTCTCGGGCTTTGTCACCGGCAGCAGGCGCACCGCCATGATCAGCGCGGCCGCGCAGACCGGCACGTTGATCAGGAACATCCAGCGCCACGACAGATGGTCGAGCAGGAGGCCGCCGAGAACCGGCCCGAGCATCGGCGCGAGCATGCCCGGAATCGACACCACGGCCATCGCCCTGGCCATCCGCCGCGGCCCCGCCGCCTGGGCCAGAATCGTCTGGGCGGCCGGCATCAGCAGCCCGCCGCCGACCCCCTGCACCACCCGGAACACGATCAGGCTGCCCGCCGACCAGGCCGCCCCGCACAGCACCGAACCCACGATGAACAGGCTCAACGCCGTCAACCACACCGCGCGCCCGCCGAACCGCCCGATCGCCCAGCCGGTGATCGGGATCGTCATCGAGAGCGCCAGCAGATAGCCGGTCAGTACCCACTGGATCGTGTCGAGCGAGGTGCCGAGGTCGCGGCCGAGCACGTGCACCGCCACGTTCACGATCGTCGAGTCGATCACCGTCATGATCGCGCCGAGCGCGACCACCAGCGAGACCCTCCTGAGGTCCGCTTCTTCCCGGGTTGCCGTCGTCATCATCGCCTCCCCGTACGCTGTAGCGGTTCACCGTACACCGTATCGCTTCTCGCTACGCTGTAAAGTGACGCCGTGGCTGAGCAGGGAAGCCGGGTCCCGGTGTGGGCCCGCGAGGACAACCGCCGGCGCACCACGTTGAGCCGCGAGGCGATCGTGGCCGCGGCGATCGCGATCGCCGACGCTGAGGGCATCGACGCGGTCTCGATCCGGCGGGTGGCGGCCGACCTCCAGGCGCGGGCGATGAGCCTTTACACCTACATCGAGCGCAAGGAAGACCTGCTCGACCTGATGGCCGACGAGGTTGCCACCGAGACCGTGGTGGCCGACCTGCCGTCCGGCTGGCGCGAGGCGACGCTCGCCCTGGCCCGTCAGGAGCGGCAGACCGCGCGCCGTCACCCGTGGCTGGTCGACCTGGTCACCCGGCGCTCGATGGTCGGCCGGGTCGGCCCCAACATGCTGCGGCACAGCGACCAGTCGGTGGCCGCGCTGGCCGGCCTCGACGCCGATCCGGCCTGGAAGTGGCGCCTGCTCACCGCGGTCGCCGACTACGGCACCGGCTTCGCGGTGCGCGAGGCCCGCGAACGCGAGGCGACCCGCAGCGGCCAGGGCGAGGCCCTCGAGCCCTATCTGCGACGCCTGATCGAGGGCGGCGACTACCCCCACCTGGCGCCGGTGATGGGCGCGGCCCCGGCCGGCGACGACAACTTCGAGCGCGGCCTGTCCTGGCTCCTCGACGGCTTCGCCCGCGAACTCGACGAGGACCCCTCGCCCGGTGCCTGGGCCGGGCCGCACCGGGCACCTCGACCGGCCCGACCAGCCTGATCACGCGGTTATGATCGGTCGATGAGCGGGCTGCCGTTGATCCTGGGAAATCCCCGGCCGGAGCGCGCCGACGCCGCCCGCAACCGCAGGCAGTTGCTGGCCACGGCGCGCGAGATGCTGGCCGAGTCGTGCCCCGAGCAGCTGACGATGGACGCGCTCGCCGAGCGTTCCGGCCTCGGCAAGGGCACGGTCTTCCGCCGCTTCGGCACCCGAGCCGGCATCTTCCAGGCCCTGCTCGACGAGTCCGAAAGCGACCTTCAGCAGCAGCTGCTCTCCGGGCCACCCCCGGTGGGCCCGGGCGCGGCGCCCCTCTCGCGCCTGATCGCGTACGGGCGGGCCCGCGTCAGCTGGCTCATAGCGAACCGTGACGTGGCCCGCTTCGCGCTCGACGGCCGGCGGCCGGTCCCGGGCGCCGACCAGACGCCGGTCTCCCTGATCCACATCCGCATGCTGCTCAGGCAGATGGATCTGGCCGGCCTCAACACCGACGTCCTGGCCGTGCAGTTGACCGCCGCCCTGGACGGCCCGCTCCTGCTCTACGTCTCGGGCGACGCCCTGGCCGACAACTCGACCACCGAGGCCCAGCTCGGCGACGCCTGGCAGCATCTGATCGAACGCGTCTGCCGCCCCTTCGCCGAGCGTCCACTGCAGATCGACGGGAACTGAGCCACTAATCGGGAAAGACCGCGTTCGATGCGGGATAGCTCGCCCACCAGTCGTCCCGGTGATGCTTGACCAACACTCCACCAAGTCGGCTCAACACCAGCAGATCGCCGTTGAGGACCAGGGACGCATCCTCATCTCCGGTCGCCAGCACCCGCCAGACAATCGTGAGCATGTTGACGATGGCCCACTCGCGGTCGGCGTCCTTGTCGATGCGAAAGCCGACCGCGACGTAGCTTTCTGGCTCCCATTCGAACAGGCCGTCATCCGACTCGGCCTCGACGTAGCCGTGCTTCGTCGCCAGCAGGGTGACAGTGAACCCGTGGCTCTCCCGCAGGTCGGCCGAGAGCACCGGGGCGATTTCGGGCGGCCTCTGCACCGGAACCGGCAGAGCTCTCACGGCCACCTGCTCGGCGGTGGTGTCTCCGGCCAGAGTTAATCCATACTCAATCGCCATCGCGCATGACCTCAATAGTTGTCCGGGTGGAGATCCAACTGGACGATATCGCCGCTCGGCGTGATCGCCTTGGCTTCCTTGAGCCCCGGGATCGGCCAGTCGGCGAATTGCTTCCTCAACGCCGACAGGTCTCCCGGCCAATCAGCCATGTTGATCACTACTCGTTGTGTCTGTCGCCGGGTGACGACCTTCACCCACACTTCGGACCAGACCCCGCGCACCTTTTTGACCGGGCTCGGCGAGTAGCAGTCGAATACGCGCCCCTCGACCAGGTAGTCCGGGTCGGATTCCGCCGAGCCGGTGTCGCCGGTGTTCAGCCGGGCCTGTGCGACTTCGGCCTTGGAAGGGTTCTGCCGCACCTGAAAGCCTTGGCCGGCCAGCGCCTCGGCCCCGGTGTTCTCCCGATACAGGGAGCGCTTCGTCTCAGCGTCCTCCTTCGGGCCGATTCGAGTCGGTGTCCCCGTGGGCCGTCCCCCCGGCGCCCCGCCCGCCTCCGTGACCCGGCGCGCGGAGTTGCCGGCCCGGCCGGACTCGGCGACGGCCGCCAGCGCGTCCTCGTTGGCGCGGACACTCTGGCCGCCCCCGACATGCCGATGAAGGCGCGGAGCCTCGGGCTCTTCCCCACCCGCGCCGTGCGTGCGCCCGTGACCCGGCATCGCCGCGTCAGCCCTCGAGCAGGGTTTTCAGGTTGGTGAGGCTGGTGATGAGGGCGCTGGTGTAACCCAGGATGCGGCCGGCCCACTTGACCACCGCCGACGCGATCTGGGCGGCCACGATCGGGATCGTGACGACCAGGAGGGATTCGCCGGCCCAGACGATGACCCGGGCGACCAGGTCGGCGATCAGGTCGCGGACGATGTCGCGGGTGAACGTGACCAGGTTGCCGGCGGCGGCGGTGGACGCGGACATGGTGGCGGCGAGCACGCTCAGGCCGTCCAGGGCGTCGACGTTGTTGGCCATCAGCGACTGGTAGGTGTCGGCGGCCGCGCCGTGCCAGTCGGGCAGGTCGGCTTGGAGCCCGGCCTGCAGGTCGGTGGCCATCGACTGGAGTTCGCCGGAGATGTTCTGCCAGGTGGCGGCGTGGGCGGCGACCCGGTCGGGGATGCCGGCCAGCTTGTCGAGCACCTCGCGCAGCGGCTGGAAGTATTCCATCGCCCAGCCGAGCCCGTTGGACAGCAGCGCGCTGAGCGGGTCGAGCGCCGTCGCCGTCGCCTCGACCGCGAACGACCCGCCGGCCAGCGCCTCGTCGACCCAGCTGCCGCCTTTGACCGACTGGTAGACGCCCTGGAAGCTGTCGGCCAAGGACGCCCCGGTGGTGCTGGTGCGATAGTTCGAGGAGACCGCGGCGACCAGCGGCGACGTCGTCACGGCGTGCCTCCGGCCTGGCGCAGCCGGCCGGCCGCCGCACTGTCCGTACGGTCGTAGTCGTCACCGGTCGCGGTCAGCGCGGAAGCGGCGAGGCGCAGATTCTCCTCGACGTACGCGAAAAGGGAATCCTGCCGGGCGTGCCGCTGCTCCAGGATGGCCGAGATCCAGCCGCACAACATCCCGTACGCCGCGGTGTCGGCGTTGATCGCCGAGCTCGCCCCCTTGATCGCACCGAACCGGTCCTGGACCGCTCCCAGCCTGGCCGCGTGGGCCCGAATTTGGGCCGCGTCGGCCGCGAAACCGTCAGTCATGGTTGAGCTGCCCGGCGATCCGTGCGGCGATGGCCTGGGCCGCCACCGAGTCGGGACCCATCGTCTCGACGATGATCTCCCGCGCCTGCCGCGCCGCCGAGGCCCGCGCCGACCGCATCGCCGACATCACCGCCTGCTCGACCACGGCCGGTGCCACCCGCTGGATGCGCGCGGTGAACCGGATGTCGACCAACCCGCCGTTGGTGTCGATGGTGACTTCGACCAGGTCGTTGTCGTCGGTGCCGTGCACCCGGAGCCGCCCGAGGCGGTCGCTCATCGCCTGGGTGTCGGCGGCCATCCGGTCGACCCGGCTCTTCCAGTCCCGCAGATGGGCCTGGGCGCCGTCCGGGTCGAGGATGTCGGGAGTCTCGATGGTCATCGCGTCCTCCAGCGGCGGATCGACCCGAGGCTATCAACGCCCCGCCACCGGTTTACGCCGCCGGACGGGTTGACTAGCGTCTTGGGGATGCGCGTGAAAGACCCAGGCCCCGCTCCGTCGGGGCGGCGCGGGGGGGGGGCGGGGGGCGGGGGGCGCCCCCCACCCCGACCCCCGCCCCAGCCCCGCCGCCCAACCCGGACGCCCACCCCTGACCCACCACACCCCGCGCGCGACCACCCCCC
>NZ_JBFBAD010000139.1:0-26058 GCF_040682075.1 Actinoplanes sp. NPDC051411
GTGCGGACCGGGCCCGATTTCCGTACGGGTGGATCAGTGGTGCCCGTGCAGTTGGTTCAGGTCGAAGGACCAGATGCCGCGGCCGTGGGTCGCCGCGTACAGGTAGCGGCCGGTCGGATCGGTCCGGAGCTCCAGCGTCGTGGTGGTCGGGATGCCACGGCCGAGCCGGTACCAGGTGCGCGAGTGGGCGTCACGGTAGAAGACCGCCTGGTCGGTGCCGAGCACCAGGCCGCCGCCGGCGACGTATTTGATGCTGTCGGCCGGGGCGTCGGGCACGTTGGCCGAGATGTCGGTCCAGTGGGCTCCGGCGTCGCGGGACTCGAAGACGTGGCCGATGCCGGCCCCCGGTCCTTCGGTGAAGTGCCGGGAGAAGCCGTTCATCGCGACGACCACGTGGTTCGGGTTGGCCGGGTCGACGTCGAAACTGGAGATGTACCGGTTGGGCAGGGTGGCGTCGACCGGCAGGGTGAGCTGGTGCCAGCCGGTGCCGTTCACGTTGCCGACGGCGATGCCACGGGTGAAGCCCTGGTTGTTGCACGGGCCGCACCAACCGGCGTACACCGTACCGCCGGAGATGGCCACCGCGGTGGCCGTGTGTCCCTCGCCCAGATCGAACAGGTTGATCCAGTCGTCGCCGTCGCGGATCGCGTAGCCCTCGGTGTTGAGCCACACGTGCCGGCCGCCGGCGATCCAGGTCCTGCTGTTGCGCGGGTCCTGGGTGATCGGGGAGGTGAACCGGGCCTCGCCGGTCTCCGCGTCGGGCGGTGAGACGTTGTAGGTGGTCGCCTTGCTGGGGTCGGTGGTCCAGGCGCCGTCGTTGACCGCGCAGTTGTTGGTCACCGCGACGGCGAGGTAGACGTACTCCTCGGCGATGTTGCAGCCGTCGGCCGGGTCGACGATGGTGTCGCCGCCGTCGCCGCCGAAGTTGGAGCCCATCACCCGGTCGCCGGGGCGCAGGATGGACTGGCCGTTGTCCTGCAGGCCGCCGGAGACCGCGACGCCGTGGCGGTCGCGGCCGACGCCGACCGAGTAGTACTGCAGCACGTCCATCGAACCGTCGTTGAGCGACGTCCAGTCGGTCGCGTGTCCGTCGGCGTCGGCCTTGCCGTTCATCGGGCGCCGGTAGGATCCGCCGTCGTCGCCGACCACGACGTAGGACCGGCCGTGGTCGGAGCCGATCGTCACCGCGTGCTGGTCGGCGTGGGTGGTCTGGTGACAGTCGCCGGTCTGCTTGGCCGGGTCGATGCTCCAGCAGGGGAAGTCGAAGTTCCAGTACGGCCCGGGGACCGTCCAGTTCGCCCCGGCGTCGGTCGACTCGAAGACCTCCTCGAGTCCCATGTAGACGTGGTTGGCGTTCTTGGGGTCGACCTGGAGGAACTGGTTGTACCAGGACTGGATGCCGGGCATGTAGCCCGGATCGGTCAGTGCCGAGCCGGACGCGGCCAGCTTGTGGTAGTCGGCCGACAGCGTCCACGGCCCGAACGGCGAGCCCGACTTGGACACGTAGATGCCCTGCAGGGCGCTGTCCGGGTTGGTGCTGAGCTGAGTCGGCGACTGCTCGATGGCGTAGTACTTGGAGCCGTCGGCGGCGGCCGCGAAGGTCACGGCCCCGACGTTGGCGGCGTCCGAGGCGATATCGCCGTCGAGGGTGGTCCGGACCCAGGAAGAACCGGAACGGATGTAGAAGCCGTTGTAGGTGTCACCGCTGCGCCACCCGGCCGCGATGATGACCTTCGACGGGTCCTTCGGGTCGGCCGCGAAGTCGTTGATGATGTTCTTGTACGCCGCGTTCGGGTCATTCTGCAGCGACCCGCCGGGCAGGTAGTCCGGGTTGGGAGCGAACTGCAGCTTCCACGCGCCGGACAGGTTGGTCAGCGAGTGCGTGTACGCGCCGTGGTTGGTCGCCGCCCAGACCGTGGTGCCGAAGATCCGCAGCTCGCGGATGATCGTGTTCTCCAGCTCGGGGCCGCCGACCCGGTCGCGGGTGGAGAAGCTGCCGTGCCGCGGGTCGCTCAGCACGTAGACGCCGCTGCCGTAGAAGGTGTCGGCGCCGGTGTTGGCCTCGCCGGTGGCCAGCCAGAGCCGGCCCTTCGCGTCCAGGCGCAGGTCGCCGGTGGACGGCGACGGCAGCCGCTCGGAGATGGGCTGCCAGTGGCCGCCGCCGCTGCTCGAACGCCACACGCCGCCGTTGGCCGCGCCGGCGTAGACGTAGCCGTGGTCGTCGGCGGCCAGGCCGGTGACGCGCCCGGTCACCAGGCCCGAGCCGCCGGAGGAGTTGCTGTTGATGTCGCGGTAGCGCGGGTCGTCGGAGTTGTACGGCCGGTTCGTCACGTGCTGCCAGCCACCGCCGGTGGACGGCATCTTCTGCAGTGCCTGCCAGGCGGCCGCGGTCGCGCCCGGGGTGACGACGCCGGGCGCGCTGCGGGCCTGCGCGTACTGCTCGGCCTGCTCGGCGATCTCCTCCGGATCCTCGCCGTCGTCACCGTCGTCCTCCGCGGTGGCCTTCAACGTCTTGACGGCGGCATTCGCATGGGCGGCGCGCTGGGCCGCGAGCTGGACGAGGCGCTCGTACGGCGCCGGGCGAGCTCCGCCACCGGCCGGCGCGGCGACCGAGGCGGCGGGGACAAGGCCGAGGACGGCCACGGTGGCAGCACCACTGGCCAAAAGCAGGCGCGGCCTGCTAAGTCGGAATTGAGGCGACAATGCCGTGATCCTCCCCAATAGACGTGCCCAGGAAGTCGGACACGATCAGGAAGAATCTTCATCAACCAAGCCCGATGCGCAACATCGCAGTTTGTCAATAACTACGGGATGTAGGCGAATGTCGTTACGCGCAGGGCGCGGCGACGTCGTTCCTCCGATTGCCGGTCCGCCCCGAGGAGAATCCGATGAGCCAGCCGCCCGGGAACCCGGCCGCCGGGCCGGACCCGGTCGGGGCGCCGGCCCGAGCCGAGTCCACAGCCCGGCAGGTCCGCCGCCGTCTGGGGATCCGCCGCGAACGCGTCCAGCAGTCGTTCCTCGCCACCGGCGCGATGTTCTTCTTCACCGGAGCCGTGTTCGGCACCTGGGCCGGGCGCATCCCCTCGTTCAAAGAGGATCTCCACCTGACGAACGGTCAGCTCGCCGCCGCGTTCGTCAGCCTGGAGGCGGCCGCGGTAGCCGGGCTCCAGCTGGGCGGATTCCTGGTACCGAAAATCTCCAGCCGGCGGGCCCTGACCTGGGCTCTGCCCACGTTCGGGCTCGCACTGGCCGTCCTGGGCACGGTGCCCAACCTCGTTCTTCTCGCCCTGGTCCTGGCCGTCATGGGCATCGCCAACAGCGTCGTTGACGTCGCCATCAACGCCACCGGCGTCGCGGTCCAACACCTGTCCGGCCGCTCGCTCATGTCGCGGCTGCACGCGATGCACAGCATCGGAGGCATCGCCGGCGCCGGCGCGGGCGCGGGCGCCGCGCTCGCGGCCCTGAAAGTCTCCCGCGCCGGGCATTTCCTCCCGGTCGGCGTGCTCATCGCCATCGGCGCCGTACTGGCCTCCAGGCGACTGCTGCCGCCGGAGATCGAGAAGCGTGCCGACACCATCACCACGCGGCCCGTCGCCGGCTGGCGCGGTGGCTGGAGCCGCCAACTCGTCATCATCGGCGTGGTGGCTTTCTGCCTCACCTTCACCGAGGGCGGCGCCAACAACTGGAGCGCCGTCTACCTGCGCGAGGACCTGTCCGTCGGCGCCGGCCCGGCGGCCGTCGCGGTGGCGGCCTTCCTGGCCGCCATGACCGCCGGCCGCCTCATCGGCGACCGCCTGCTCACCCGCTTCGGACCGGCCACCGTCTTCCGCGCCGCGGTACTGGTCGCCGGCCTGGGCTTCGGCGCGGCGGTCGCCCTCGACCACCCGATCGCCGGCTTCACCGGCCTGATCCTGCTCGGACTCGGCCTGTCGGTGACCCTCCCGGTGACGATCAGCGCGGCCGGATCGCTGCCCGGCCTGGCCATGGCCACCGCCGTCTCCCGCGTCTCCACCATGGGCTACCTCGGATCGTTCGTCGCCCCGGCGGTGATCGGGACCTTCGCCGGCCTGCTCACCCTCGGCTGGGCCCTGGCCGGCACGGCGATACTGGTCCTCCTGACCTTCCCGGCCGCCCGGCTGCTGTCCCAGGCCACCCCGGAGTCACGCGCCGCGGACTGACGGACCGATGCCGCTCGATCTGCCCTGACCGAGGGCTCCTCGGTCAGGGCAGGGATGGCGGCGGTCAGACCGGCTGCCAGAGGGCGGGGACGTTCGGCGGTTCCCAGCCGGTGAGCGAGGTGTGGGACTGCAGGCACTTGTACGTGCGGCCGCCGTAGCTGACCAGCTGGCCGGCGGTGTAGGCGGTGTTCGGGGCCCAGGCCGGGGCCGGCGGCGGGGCCGTAGTGGGCTTCGTGGTCGGCGGGGTCGTCGGCTTCGTGGTGGGCGGAGTCGTGGGCGGCGTGGTCGGCTTCGTCGTCGGCGGCGTGGTCGGGTTGGTCGGGGGCGCGCCCGTGCAGTTGGTCGCCGAGCCGTTGGTTGCGTTCACGATCTGGTTGAACAGGGTGGAGTTGGCGTCGGCCTCGAGCGAGTAGATCATTGAGCCGGCGTAGCCGTTGCAGTGCTGGTAGTTGGCCTTGGCCTGGATCGACTGGGCCGAGTCGCCGGTCCACAGGGTGTTGCCGCTGTAGAAGTAGGCGCCCTGGGCGGTCGGGTCGAAGTAGGTGTCGGCCGGGTTGTCGACGATGCCGGAGAGTTCCTTGTAGAAGGAGACACCGGGGACGTTGCCGGACAGCGGGTGCCCGGTGGCCGGCGCGCTGGCCGGCTGGTAGAGCCCGTGCTTGGTGCCGGCCGCCACGCCGGTCCAGCCGCGGTAGTACAGCGGGTAGCCGATGGTCAGCTTGTTCGCCGGGAAGCCGCCCGGGATCCCGTACGAGGAGTCGCCGGCCGTCCACGCCTTCATCGCGGCGTCGATACTGTATTTGCCGGTGCCGGGCGGGATCGGCGTCATCGGGTCGGACGGCGAGGTGTAGAGCGGGTCCTGCAGGTTGGCCGGGCCGGTCGGCTCGAAGCCGCCGTGCATGTCGTACGACATGACGTTGGCGTAGTCGAGGTACGGCGAGATCTGGTTGGTCTGGATGTGCGAGATCTTGTCCTGGCCGGCCGGTACGGCCGCGGTCAGGTACTTGTGTGCGCCACCCAGCGCGTCGAGTTCGGTGCGGAACTCCTTGAGCAGCAGGGTGTAGTTGGCCATGTCGGCCGAGGCGACGTGGTTGCCCAGGTGGCCGGGCGCGCCCGGGTATTCCCAGTCGATGTCGACGCCGTCGAAGATGCCGGCGCCGGTGCCCGGGCCGCCGTACCCGTTCTGGACCGGCAGGTTGCCCTTGATGAACATGTCGATGCAGGAGCCGACGAACTTCTTCCGGGCCGCGTCGGTCGCGGCGACGTCGGAGAAGTACTTCGAGTACGTCCAGCCGCCGATCGACACCAGGATCTTCAGGTTCGGGTACTTCGCCTTCAGCTCCTTGAGCTGGTTGAAGTTGCCGACGATCGGCTGGTTGAAGACGTCGGCCTGGCCGTTGACGGCGATGTCGGCCGTGTACGACTTCCCGTAGTCGGCGAACGAGTCACCGGCGCCGTCCCCGGCGTTCGGGTTGTTCTCGTCCTGCGACGCCGCCGCGGTGGTCTCGAAGCAGGTCTTGTTGACCGGGTCGATGTTCTCGAACGCGTACTCGACGAAGTTCAGCTTGCTCGCGACACCCTGGGTGTCCATGTTCTTGGGGTAGTACAGGTTCTGGTAGATGCCCCACTGGGTGAAGTAGGCGATCTTCACCCCGCCACTGGTCGCGGCCGCCTGGGCCGGGGCCGCGCCGCGTAGCGCGGTCACCGCTCCCGCCGTCACCGCCAGCAGGCCCGCAGCGGCGAGCGCAGCCACCCTCATCGATCTACGCATCGTGCTTCCCCTCACGGATTCGCCGTACAAATCTGTTAGGAAACTTTATTGAAGGTTTTATATCAGCACGAATATGAATCGACAAGTGTCAGTTTTTACAGGCCGCGGCGGCATCTCCGGCCGCGCGATGTCACCCGAGCGCGGAGCGGGACAAATGCGGCGCTATCTCTCCGGGAGGCCCCGGTCGGCGGGATTTGACGGTTATTCGCTAGTAATCATGAGCGCGATCGGCAAAAGTCAAGACGTGCTCGAGAATCCCGCGTGGGCCGCGCTCTCCGGACCGCAGGCCTGCTTCGCCGAGGCGGCCGGCAGCGCCGCCCGCTTCCAGCCCGACGTCTCACCGTTCGGGGGCCTCGCCGATCCGGCCGACCCGGCCGCCTGGCACGACCTGGCCACGCTGACCGACCAGACTCTGCTCACCGCCCCGGCGCTCGGGGCCGGGCCGGGCTGGGAATCGACGTTCTCGATGCCCGGCGTGCAGATGGTCGGCACCACGATGACCGGCGTCGCCGATCCCGAGGCGGTCGTGCTCACCGAGACCGACGTGCCCGAGATCCTCGACCTGGTCGAGCGCACCAAGCCGGGCCCGTTCGCCAAGCGCACCATCGAGATGGGGCGCTACCTGGGCATCCGCCACGAGGGCCGGCTGATCGCGATGGCCGGCGAGCGCCTGCGACCCCCGGGGTGGACCGAGGTGAGCGCGGTCTGCACCGACCCCGACTTCCGCGGCCAGGGCCTGGCCGCCCGGCTGACGCTCGCCGTGGCGGCCGGCATCCTCGAGCGGGGCGAACTGCCGTTCCTGCACGCCGCGGCGACCAACACCAACGCCATCCGGCTCTACGAGGGCCTCGGCTTCGAGATCGCCCACCACGTGGTCTTCGCCGCCTTCAAGCGAACCGACCCGGCCTGAGTGGGCGTTTCAGAGCGTTGTAGCGTTCGGCGGGTTTGCCGCGGGTGACGCGGCGCGACATGTGGTTGATCGCGGCCCAGCGGATCAACTCCTGGCAGACTTCCGGGTCGCGTTCGTAGTCGCGGGCCAGCCAGCGGTGGGCGGTCAGCCCGGTCCGAGTTCGTTCGACCCCATCGTTTCCGGTGGACGGCAAAGCCGCGCTGCCCGAAAGGCTTACGCACGATGTCGATCACCATGCTCAGGATGCGGCTGGCCCAGCCGAGCAGCCGGCCGGCGAACACCTACCGGATCGGCGGCCACAGGTAGACGCTCAGCAGCGCCGTCTCGGCGCCGTCGCGGTCCTGCCCCGACGCAGCCAGAACGGCGACGCTGACCAACAGGGCGGGAAGTCCACCGGCAGTCGCCGCCAGGAACACCCGGACCGGGCGAGGTACAAGATCGCGCCCACGACGTCACGGAACGGACGCTCCGGGATCCGCCCGGGCTCTTTGATCAGCGGGAGCATCGGCTCGATGGTCTCCCACCGCTCATCGCTCGGACCGGCCCAAGAGGCACCCCGCCGCCTGAGAAAGGCCGGCCTCCGACCGAGCCGGCCTCAATGGGCGAGCCGGCCCGAACGGCCGGGCTGAGGGCGCGCGCCAGGACCGCCCTATTCTCCGAGCGCCCCGTCCGGCTCGGCCGGGCCGCCGGTCGCGTCGGCGTAACGGTCCTTGAGGTCGCCGATCTCCTGGAGCACGTCGGCCAGCTCGCCGCGCACCCGGTCGAGCCGGTTCTGCTGGTCGGCGGGCAGGCCGCCGCCGTGGTCGTGGCTGGTCAGCTCGGTCTCGCGCTCCTCGAGCTCCTCGCGGCGCTCGTGCAGGCGGTTGAGCCGCTCGTCGAATTCCTCGGCGCTGATGTTCTCGGGCTGCATGACTGAGGACCCTAGCTCAGAGCTGGCCGTGGTTCGGCGGCAGCACGTCGGCCAGCTCGTACGCCGCGATGTGGTGGTATTTCCAGTCGACCGGGTCGTGCACGCTGTGGGTGCGGGCGTTACGCCAGTGCCGGTCGAAGTCGTATTTGCTGGCCGCCGAACTGGTGCCGCAGAGGGCGAACAGCTCCGACCCCGCCTCGACCGCGACCTCGCTGGCGAACGCCTTGGCCGCGGCCACCGCGAGCGAGCCCCGGGCCGCCGCGTCGGCGTCGGCCGGCACCAGCCCGATCTCGGCCAGCTCGGAGGCGGCCGACGCGAGCAGCGCCGAAGCGGCCCGCACCCGGCTGGCGAGGCGCCCGTAGCGGTACATCACGTGGGGGTCCTCCACCGCCCGGGACGCTCCGGCCCGCACCGCCTCAGTCGACGGCCGCGCCTTTTCGCGCAGGTAGGACCGGGCGTCGGCCAGGGCTCCGCCGGCGATGCCGGCTTCGATCGCGGCGTGGTAAAGCTGGGCGCGGGCGCCCAGCTGCTGCGGGATCTCGTACGCCGAGGCATAGTCGAGCACCACCGAGACCGGCACGGCGGTGAAAGTCGCCGTGCCGCTGATCGTGGCCCGCTGCCCGATCACATCCCAGTCGGTGTCGACCTGAACTCCGGCGGCGTCGCGCGGCACGAAGGCGAGCACCAGCCGGCCGCTTTCCAACAGCGCGCTCACCGCGATCCAGGTGCTGGTCAGCGCGCCGGTCGTGTAGTACTTCACGCCGTCGAGTCGGCCGTCGGTGACGCGGGTCTTCAGGTCCTGGGCGTGCTTGCCGCCGCGCTCGGCCAGCGCGTTGCCGATGCGCCGGCCGGCCAGCACGTCGGCGAAGATCTGTTTGCGCTGGCCGGGGTCGCCGTGCACGGCCAGCACGTCGACGAGCAGGAAGTGGGCCTGTGGCACCTGGGCGATCGCCGGGTCGGCGGCCGCGATGATCCGCGCCACTTCGGCGAGGGTCTCGGGGCCCAGGCCGGGCCCGCCGTCGGACGCGGGCACGGTGATGGCGAGCAGGCCGGACGAGTCGAGCAGCCCGAGCGCCTCGGTGGGCACGACGTCGGCGCCGTCGCGGTCGCGTTGCGCCGCCCCGGGCGCCAGCTCGGCGGCCAGGCGGCGGGCGGTCTCGACGGCTTCTTCATGGGTACGCGGCACCAGCACACGCCGATCCTAGGGCTTGAATGGAGCTATCGTGGACCCCGGGCGCCGTGACCGCGGACGCCCCGGACGAGTGCGTGTCGTACCCGGTGGGACAAGACGACCGCTGCCGAGGTGGCGTCATGGCTTGGCTCGTTCTGGTCGCGTCCGGTCTGCTCGAGACGGTGTGGGCGGTGGCCCTCGACCGCAGCGCCGGGTTCACGCGGCCGCTCCCGATCACGATCTTCGTTCTGGGCCTGGTCCTGAGCATGCTCGGGCTGGGGGTCGCGCTGCGGTCGATTCCGGTCGGGACCGCGTACGCGATCTGGGTGGGAATCGGTGCCGCCGGCACCGCCCTGGTCGGCATGCTCGCCCTCGGCGAGCATGCCAGTCTCCCCCGCCTCCTGTCCCTGGTGCTGGTCGTGGCCGGTGTCGTCGGGCTGAAGGTGTTCCACTAGGAGGCGCTGTCGCTGAGGTGGGCGCGGCTGTGCCCGCTCGCCTTGCGCGCGATGGTCAAATGGTCGATCTCGGCCCCGAACTCGGTCAGCGCGCGCAGGGTGAGCGTCGTCGTCGAGCCCGCGGCGGCCGGCGCGACGTCGACCGCGAGGAACGAGTAGCCGGTGTAGCGGACCCGCGACCAGCCCACCCGCTCCATGACGTGATGGCCGGCCGCGTTGGAAACGGCCGACGGCACCTCGTCGACGTCGTGCACGTGGCCGAGATAGGAGTCGGGCGCGGCGAAGCCGTACAGCCCGCGGCCGGCCGCTCCGGCGGTGACGTACGTCGTGCCGTGCTTCTCCGGGTGCACCGTGTCGCCGATCGGCGTCTTGCGGATCTTCCCGGCGTGCACCGTGTCGGCCCGCTCGTAGATGTGGTTGTGCCCGTTGATCACCAGGTCGACCCGGTACTTGTCGAACAGCGGCAGCCAGTGCTTCCGCACCCCGCCCTCGGAGGCGTGCTGCACGGCCGACGAGAACGCGCAGTGGTGGTGGAAGACGACCACGAAGTCGACGTCGGGCTGAGTGCGCAGGAACGCCAGCCGCTTGGCGAGCCACCTGGTCTGGCTGCCGTGGGTGTAGCCGTGGTTGGCCGAGATCTCGTAGCAGACGTCGTTCGAGTCGAGCGCGATCACGCCGACGTTGCCGTAGATGAACGAGTAGGCCCCGGTCGCCTTGGACGGCCCGTTGTCCGGGAAGTCCCAGCGGGCCCGCTGCCCGCCGTAGCCGTCGGACGAGTACAGCGCCTCCATGTCGTGGTTGCCGAGCGTCGGCATCCACGGCACCGAGGAGGCGACCGGCTCGGTCTGGGCCAGGAACTGGTCCCACGCCCGCGGCTGGAAGAGGTCGCTGCCGTGGCCGTGCCCGCTCGAGTCGGCGTAGCAGAGGTCGCCGGCGTGCAGGTGGAACGCCGGCCGCTGGGCCGCGACCATGCCGTCGTTGCTCAGCGCGTGATAGCTGACCCCCTGGTCGCCGAACGCGGTGAAGGTGAACGGCCCGGGCACGGACCGCCGGGTCGGGGCGGTGGCGAACGTGTCGATCCGTCCGGTCTTCGTATCGTCGTACCCGTGGTGCCCGACCGTGTAGTAGTAGCGCCGGCCGGGCTCGAGGTGGTCGAGGGCGACGTGCAGGTAGTACTGCTGGACCGGCTTGATGCCGAGCAGGTGGGTGGCGAGGGGGCGGACCTCGGCCGGGATGCGGGCGCCGAGATCCCCCGGCTTCAGGCCGACGCGGGCGAACGGTTTGTGCACCGGGTGCGGCACCTGCCAGCCCACCCTTACCTGCGTACGCGGGTTGGCCCCCCACGCGAGGTGCCGGCCGAAGGGCAGCACGTACTTGCCCGGGATGCCGCCCTGCCGCCAGAACGCGGCCGCGGCCGGGGCACCAGCGACGGCCACAGCAGCCGCTGCCCCAGCGGTCGCGGCGAGCAGGCGCCGGCGGCTCACACTGCGCCCGCTCATACTGCGGCGCCGGAGCTCGTCGTGCTGCTCCGGCATGCTCAGCCGGGCGGTCAGGTCGTCGGGCAGGCCCATCCGAGGGATTTCCACTGCCCGCATCCTGGTGGCCGCGGCCGCCCTACGCCGTGCACGACACCCTAGCCGTTGTCAAGATCCACCAAACGAGTGATTTCCTCGGCGCAACCCCACGACAGGGTCATCCCGGCGCCGCCGTGGCCGTACGCGTGCACGATCCGGCCCTCCCGCTCGACCCGGGGGCCGCCGCGCCGGGCCGGGCGCAGGCCGACCTTCTCCCCCACGATCTCGGCCCCGGCCAGCTCCGGGACGGCCTCGGTGCACCGGGCGACGATCGCCGCGCGGGCCGCCGGATCGGGGGTGACATCCCAGTTGCCGGCCTCGAACGTGCCGCCGAGCACGACGTCGGCGCCCCGCGGGTGAACGTAGAGGCTGCGCTCCTCGTCCCGGACCGAGGTGGTCAGACCCGGGTTGCGGACGAGGACGACCTGCCCGCGTACGGGATAAACCGCGAGGTCGCCGCAGAGGCGGCCCGCCGCCAGGCCGGTGGCGTTGACCACCGTGTCGCCCGGAACCTCGTCGAAGGTCGTGATCTCCCGCTTCCTCAGCCGGCCGCCGGCGGCGGTGAACCGCTCCTGAAGCCAGGGCAGGTAGATCTCCATCTCGCAGGCCGGGGCGGTGAAACGCGTCTCGACGCCGGGGGTCGCGGGCGCCCACCACGGGTCGGTGCGCGACCGGTTGACCGTCGGGAGCATCCGCACCCCGGGAACGCCGTCCTCCGCCTGCCGGGCGAACTCGCGGTAGGCTACTCCGGCCCAGGTCACCAGCCGGGGATCGGGCTCGGACCGGCTCGGGAACCAGACCGCGGCGGCGACCGCGGAGACGGTCTCGGCCGGCCCGACCGGCGACCACAGCTCGACGCTCGCCCCGCCCTCGGCCAGCCGCACGCCCGCGGTCAGGCCGATGATCCCACCACCCACAACGATCACGTCCGCCACGCGGACGACCCTACTGTTCGATGAGCTCGACGGTTCGAGGGTCGGGCCCGTCGAAGAACTTCGCGAGGACCGCCTCGAACGGCGCCGGATCGTCGGCGACCAGCGCGAACAGGGTCATCGACGAGCGCAACTTGAGGTCGTCGGGAAAGTCGAACATCAGATGGTTGTGCTCCTTGACACCCTCGGCGCACTCCCGCAGCCGCGGCCCGAGCACCGGATCGTCGAGGTAGGCGCGGGCCTCCTCACGGCCGCTGATCCCGTAGAGCTCGGCCGCCGGACTCCGGCCGAGCCCCCGCACCTGCGGAAAAATGAACCACATCCAGTGGCTGCGCTTGTCGCCCGCCGCGATCTCTTCTCGCACCGAGTCGTAGACCGGTTGCTGCGCGTCACGGAACCGCTGCAAGTCCGCCATTTCACTACGATATTGCACCCGTTTCGCACCTTCGCGACAACCCGGCGGACGCAGGCTGGGAGACCCCGAGCCCTGCGAACGGAGTCGCCCCAATGTCGGACGGCGAGTTTTACGCCTACGTCGGCCTGCTGCTGGTCAGCGGCATCGCACTGGCAGTCATGGCGGCGCGCGGGTTCGGCCAGGCCCGACCGGCCCGCATCGCCGACGCGGTCCTCGCGGCCGGTTTCCTCGGCTACGCGGTCTATCTGGCCGTCACCACCCCGGCCACGGTTACAATCTTCTTCTACGCGTTCGCCGTTCCCGTCCTGGCGGTGGCCAACGCCGTCCGATCCCGCCGACGCCGGCCGGGCGCGCCGCTCCCGGCACCCATGACGTACGCCGCCCCGACCGCCCCGCCGCCCGCCGCCTTCCCACCGGCGCCCGTCTTCGCCCAGCCACCGGCCGCGGGTTCCCCGCCCCCGTTCGCCCCGCCGACCGGTCCGGGCGCTTTCGGCCCGGGACAGTTGAGCGGCGCGGCGTCCGCTCCGGGACAGCCGGCCGGTTTCGGCGGCGCGCCCGTCCCTGGACAGCCGGGCGGTTTCGGCTCGGGGCCGGACTCGGCGCAGTCCGGCGGTTTCGGCTCGGGGCCGGGCCTGGCGCAGTCGGGCGTCGCGCCGGTTTCGCCCGCGCTTGGCGGTATGCAGTTCCCGCCCGTCCCCGCCGGGGCGCCGGTTTCGCCCGCGCACGGCGGGATGCAGGTGCCGCCCCCGTCCGGCGGGGCGCCGGTTTCGCCCGCGCCGGCTGGTTTCCAGTCGGCGGCGGCGTTGTTCGCCGGGCCGAAGCAGGTCCCGCGGGCCGAGCCGCCCACGGTCGACCCCGGCTCCTACCCGTCGATGCCGTCGGGCCTGGCCGGGCACGAGGGCCACGAACCGGCGCCGCGGTCCGGCCGCCCGTCCGGTCTGCCCGCCGCCACCGCGGACGCCTTCCCGATGGAGCCGACCGCCCCCGGGACGAGCCCGTCCGGCCTGCCGCGCCGCGTCCCCACGCACGCCGAGCCCTCGGCCGACCACCCGGCCCACGTCGAGTTCACCCAGCGCCTGGAAATGCCCCCGACGGCCCACCTCCGCGACGAGCCCGCCGGGCCGCAGCCGCTTTACCCCGCCTATCCGGCCGCGCAGCCGGCTCAGCCCTGGCAGTCCGACCTGACCCAGCAGTTCCCGGCCGCGCGCGACGAGCAGCCCGTCAACCGTCAGCCCGCCCACCAGCAGCCCGTCGACCGCCAGTCCGCCCACCAGCAGCCCGTCGACCGCCAGTCCGCCCACCGGCGGTCCGCCGTCCAGCAGCCGGCGCCGACGCAACAGTCCGCCCAGCCTTTCGATCGGCCTTCGGGCGCCCCGGCCCTGTATTTTGAGCGGGCCCACGCCGCCGGCGGGCGACACTACGGCCCGCCGTCGTTCGAGCAGCCCACGCCGGCCGAGCACTACGGTTCGACGCCGTTCGAGGGAGATCCGGCCGCTCACGCGGCGCACGCACCGTCCCAGGACGGCCACGCGGCCCAGGTGCCGTTCGAACAACGGGTCGGCCGCCACGGGCTGGGCGAAGCCGAGGTCGGCCGGCACAGCGGCGCGTTCCAGCAGGTCGCCCGGCACGGCTACCAGGAGCAGCCCGTCGCGGGACAGCACTGGCACCAGGATCCCGACTCGTTCAGCCGGTCCGCCTACCGTCCGGCGCACGGCGAGCAGCCACCCGCGTACCCCCAGGAGCCGGAAGCCCACCCGGCCGAGTGGCCCCCCTATCCCCGCTGACGCCCGCAGCGGCGGCGCGGAACGCAGTGGCAGATTGGTCCCATGGACTACCGCCGCGCTTTCCGTTCCGCCGCCGTCAGCTTCGCCGATCTGATCGCCCGTGTCCCGGCCGAAAGCTGGGACGATCCGGCCCTGGGCGACTGGACGCTGCGCGAGTTGGCCGGCCACGCGACGAGTTCGGGCCTGCGGCAGGTCCCGGCGGTGCTGGACACCCCGGCCGAGGAGATCGGCCGGGCGAGCAGCGAGGACTACTGGCTGCTGGCCCGGGTGGTGCCGGCCGACGTGCTGGCCGCGGCCCGGAAGGCCTCGTCCGAGGATGCCCTCGCCAACGCCGAGGCCCTGCGGGGCGACCCGGCCGGCGTCGTCGGTGATCTGGTCGGGCAGGCCACCCAGGCTCTGGGCCGGGTGGCCGATGACGATCTCGTGGCGACCCCGGCCGGCGGCATGCGGGTGCGGGACTGGATTCCCACCCGGACGTTCGAGCTGGTGGTCCACGGGCTGGACGTCGCGCGGGCGGCCGGGGTCGAGCTGTTCCTGGGGCCGGAGGTCTACGCCGAGGCGGCCGCCCAGGCCGCCCGGTCCGCCGCGATGGCCGGCGACGGCCCCGCTGTTCTTCGGGCGCTCACCGGCCGGGCACCTCTGCCGCCGGCGTTCACGATCATCTAAGGAACTTCCGTAGTGATGGGTGGCGATGGGACAGACCGGCAACGACCATCGATTGCCTGATGCATCGCCATTACGCTCCGGTAACAAACCGGTATGGATTTGAAGTTCCTGCACGGAAAGCAACAAGATGTCGCCGCGCGTACGTCTGCCGGACGACTTCGCGCCACACCTCTTCCTCAAGATCCGTCCTGCGCGCCGGACTCCCGGCCAACGCAGAAGGAGGAAGTGTGCGTTTCCCTGCCCGCACGGTAGTAGCCACTCTGGCCGCGGCCACCGCCATCGCCGCGACCGCGGCCTGCTCGCCGCCCGAGAAGAAGGCCGAGGCGTCGTCGACCACCGGCGCCGCGACCGCCACCAGCGTCGCCGACCTGGGTGGCATGGACGCGCTCGTCGCCGCGGCCAAGAAGGAGGGCCAGCTCAACGTCATCGCGCTGCCCCCGGACTGGGCCAACTACGGCGAGATCATCAAGAGCTTCTCCGACAAGTACGGAATCAAGGTCAACTCGGCTCAGCCGGACGGCTCGAGCCAGGACGAGATGAACGCCGCCGACCAGCTCAAGGGCCAGGACAAGGCCCCCGACGTCTTCGACCTCGGTGGCGCGGTCGCGAACGCCAACACCGCGAAGTTCGCCGCCTACAAGGTCAGCACGTTCGGCGACATCCCGGACAACCTCAAGGACGCCAGCGGCACCTGGGTGAACGACTACGGCGGCTACATGTCGATCGGCTACGACAGCTCCAAGGTCGCGGCCCCCGCGACCGTGGCCGACCTGCTCAAGCCCGCCTACAAGGGCAAGGTCGCGATCAACGGTGACCCGACCCAGGCCGGCGCCGCATTCTCGGCCGTGCAGATGGTCTCGCTGGCCAACGGCGGCACCGCCGACGACATCAAGCCGGGGGTGGACTTCTTCGGCCAGCTCAAGAAGGCCGGCAACTTCCTGCCGGTCGACCCGACCCCGGCGACCATCCAGGCCGGCCAGACCCCGGTCGTCTTCGACTGGGACTACCTGAACGCGGCCCAGACGGCCAAGACCCCGACCTGGAAGACCGTCGTGCCCGGCAACGCCGTGCTCGGCTCGTACTACGTGCAGGCGATCAGCAAGGACGCGCCGCACCCGGCCGCCGCCCGCCTGTGGGAGGAGTACCTCTACTCCGACGCCGGCCAGAACCTCTGGCTCAAGGGTGGCGCCCGCCCGGTCCGGGCCGACGCGATGGTGAAGGCGGGCACGATCGACGCGACGACCTACGCCGCGCTGCCCAAGGTCGACGGCACCCCGGTCTTCCCGACCGACGCCCAGACCAACACCACCAAGGACTACCTGTCGAAGAACTGGGCCAAGGCCATTGGCTGAGGTCGCTTCGCGGAGCGTGGCCGCCTGGTGGCGGCCACGCACCGCGTTTCTCGGGGCCGTCCCGTTCTTCGCGTACGTGGTGATCTTCCTGATCATCCCGACGCTGGTCGTGGTCATCGGCGCGTTCGCCGGCGACAACGGCGGTGTCTCGTTCTCCAACGTCAAGGCGCTCGGACAGTCGTACATCCTGGACGCCTTCGGGCGCAGCATCCTGCTTTCCGCCGTGAGCGCGGTTATCGGCGCCCTGCTGGGCGCGCTTCTGGCGTACGCGGTGGTGACCGCGAAACCGGGCGGCCTCCTGCGCCGGGTCGTGACCGCCGCCTCCGGCGTGCTCGCGCAGTTCGGCGGCGTGACGCTGGCGTTCGCGTTCCTGGCGACCATCGGCCTGTCGGGTTTCGTGACCGTCTGGCTGCAGGACCATCTGAACATCAACCTGTACGCCGGTGGCGTCTGGCTGTTCGAGCTGCCCGGCCTGATGCTGATCTACACCTACTTCCAGATCCCGCTCATGGTCATCGTGTTCCTGCCCGCGCTCGACGGCATCCGTCCACAGTGGCGGGAGGCGGCCGAGAACCTGGGCGGCACCACGTGGCAGTACTGGACCCGGGTCGCCGGGCCGCTGCTCGCACCCGCGTTCCTCGGTTCGGCCCTGTTGCTTTTCGCCAACAGCTTCTCGGCGTACGCGACGGCCGCCGCCCTGGTCTCCCAGGGCAACCCGATCGTGCCCCTGCAGATTCGCAGCGCCCTGACCAGTGAGGTCGTGCTCGGTCAGGCGAACCTCGGCAAGGCGATGGCGCTCGGCATGGTCGTCGTGGTCGGCATCGTGATGACCCTCTACACCTGGCTGCAACGGAGGACGGCGAAGTGGCTGGGGTGATCGCCCGGCGCGCCCGCAAGCAGCGCGCCTTCCGGTGGGTCGTGGTCGCCGTGCTCGGCGTCTTCTTCCTGCTCCCGCTGTACGCCATGGTCGAGTTCTCGACCCGCGACAGCACCACGTGGCCGACGCTGGTCGACTGGCCGAAGCTCAGCTCGACCTACCCCGACCTGACCGAGGGCATCCTGGCCTCGCTCGAGCAGGCGGCGCTGACCGCGCTGCTCATGCTGGTGCTGCTGGTGCCGACCGCGATCTGGGTGCGGCTGCGGCTGCCCCGGGTGCGGCGGATCGTCGAGTTCCTGTGCCTGCTGCCGCTGACGATTCCGGCGATCGTGCTGGTCGTCGGCCTGGCCCCGGTGTACGCCTGGGTCAGTTACTTCCTAGGCGAGTCGTCGCTGACGCTGGTCTTCGCGTACACGATCCTGGTTCTGCCCTACGCCTACCGGGCGATCGACGCCGGCCTGGCGGCGATCGACGTGCGTACGCTCGCCGAGGCCGCGCGCAGCCTCGGCTCGGGCTGGCCGGCCGTGATGTGGCGGGTCGTGCTGCCCAACATCCGCTCGTCGGTGATGTCGGCGGCGTTCCTGACCGTGGCGCTGGTGCTCGGCGAGTACACGATCGCGTCGCTGCTCAACCGGACCAACCTCCAGGTCGCGATCAACCTGCTCGGCAAGTCGTCGGCAACGATGTCGGTCGCGGTGTCGCTGGCCGCGCTGGCCCTGGCGTTCGTCCTTCTGATGGTTCTCTCCCTCTTCGGTTCGTCGTCGAAAGGCAAGTCATGAGCGGCGTAGCTGTTCACCTGGACGGGCTGCGCCGCACCTTCGGCCCGGTCCACGCCCTGGACAATCTCGACCTGTCGATCCAGCCGGGCGAGTTCATCGCCCTGCTCGGGCCGTCGGGCTGCGGCAAGACCACCGCGCTGCGCATCCTCGCCGGCCTGGAGGACGCGGACGACGGCCGGGTCATGGTCGGCGGCGTCGACGTCACGCGTCTGCCCGCCAACCGCCGGGACATGGGAATGGTCTTTCAGGCGTACAGCCTGTTCCCCCACCTGACCGCGGTCAGGAATGTCGAGTTCGGCCTTCGCCTGCGGGGGCGCCGGAGGCCGGCCGGGCGCGCCCAGGAGATGCTCGAACTGGTCGGTATCGGCGCTTTCGCCGACCGCTACCCGCATCAGCTCTCGGGCGGTCAGCAGCAGCGGGTCGCCCTGGCCCGCGCCCTGGCGATCGAGCCGCAGGTGCTGCTGCTCGACGAGCCGCTGTCGGCCCTCGACGCGAAGGTCCGGGTCCAGCTGCGCGACGAGATCCGCCGCATCCAGTCGTCGGTCGGCACGACCACCGTGTTCGTCACCCACGACCAGGAGGAGGCGCTGGCGGTCGCCGACCGGGTCGGCGTCATGCGGGCCGGACGGCTCGAGCAGCTGGCGGCGCCGGCCGAGATCTATCAGCGGCCGGCGACCGCTTTCGTCGCCGACTTCGTCGGCCTCTCCAATCGGCTCCCCGGCGTGGTGTCCGGCTCATCCATCTCGGTGCTGGGTTCCTCTCTGCCGCTGATCTCGCCCTCCGCGGAGGGTGCGGCCACCGCTTTGGTACGCCCGGAGGCCGTCTCGTTCGAGGTCTCCGCCGACGGCAACGGAACCGTCCTGACCAGCAGTTTCCTGGGCCCGACCAGCCGCGTGACGGCCACCGTCGGCGAGGTGACGGTCGTCGGCCAGGTCGCCAGCGGCTCACTGCCGTCGCTGTCCCCCGGCACCCGCGTACAGGTCACGCTGGAGCCGGTCCCGGTAGCTCTCGAAAACTAAGAACTTTTCGCGTTTCGGCTGCGACGGGACGGCCCGGTTCGTACGGTCGGTAACCGTGCCCCGACGTCCTTTCGCCGCCGTCCTCGCCCTGCTGCCGGCCCTGGTCCTTCTCCTCGTCCCGGGGCCGGCCGAAGCGGCCGGCGTCTGGCACGTGGTGGCCCCGGGCGAGACCGCGTCGTCGATCGCCCGGGCCTTTCACCTCCGGCCGGCCGACCTCGGCCGCTGGAACCAGCTCGTCCCGCCCTACCCGGTCCACGTCGACGAAACGCTCCGCCTGACCCGGCCGCCGACGGCGCTGCCGGCCTGGCGCAGCCACATCGAACCGGTGCCGGTCGGCATGGTCAACTGGGACACCCGCTGCCCCGTGGCCCCGGCCAACCTGCGCAAGGTCTGGGTCTCCTACATCGACCTGCGGGGCGACTACCACGACGGCAGCATCATCGTCCGGTCCGACCTGGCGGTGCCGACCCAGCGCGCCTTCTTCACCCTGTTCCGCTGGCGCTACCGCATCATGGCGATGGCCCCGATGTCGGTGAACATGCCCGGCCAGACCGACATGAGCATCGTGACGGCGGGCTACAACTGCCGCCCGGTGTCAGGCACACGAGTCTGGTCGGAACACGCCTACGGCACCGCGATCGACATCAACCCCCTGCAGAACCCCATGCTGCGAGGCGCGTTGATCGACCCGGCCGCCGGCGCCCTCTACCGCAACCGCACCCGCCACCTGATCGGCATGATCCACCCCGACGGCGCGGTGCGCGCCTTCACCGCCAACGGCTTCTACTGGGGCGGTGCCTGGTCCAGCCTCAAGGACTACATGCACTTCAGCACCACCAACCGCTGACGCCGGATCGCTACGATCGCGCGATGAGCCCGGAGGACGAGGTGCGCACGCTGTCGGCGGCCTGGGACGAGGCCCTGACGGCCAACGACCCGGACCGGGTGGCGTCCTTCATGATCGACGACTGGGCCTACGTCGGCCCGGACGGCGTAACCCCGAAGTCCGACATCATCGGCTGGATAGCGTCCGGCCGCCTGCGGCACGACCCCATGACCCCGGTGGGCCCCGGCCACGTGGTGCAGGCCGCCGGCACCGTCGTCCTCACAGTACGCAAGACCAGCGCCGGCACCTGGGACGGCAACCCCTACACCGCCGACGAGTGGATCACCGAGGTCTACGTTCAGACGGTCGACGGCTGGCGCTGCGCCCTGAGCCAGAAAACACCGGCCCAACATGAAGCCGCTCACGACCCCCCGGGCCGGCGGTTCTGGTCCAGCGCCGGTTGAAGGCAAGGCGAAGGTTGCCGACAAGCCCGTGCGCGACGGCAGCAGCGGTGCGTCAGCCCCTCGACCCGATGCGGTTGCGGGCCCATTCCCCCAGACTTCAGCGAAACTGACCGCCGGCCCGCGCTTGCACAGGCAATGAGCGGACCGCTGCTCGCAGCAGATAAGCAGGGCTGAAGTCCGATCAGAAACCCATTTGATGATCCGGTTTTGCCGCACCGGATTGGCACGATCGACACGCCGGTGGGGCTGACACTTCCCGTTCCGGATGCGGGAAAATGGCTTATGCCGCAGCTCGAGTTCTTTCCCCGGTCGCAAGTGGCGTCCTGGCGGGACCGGACTGCGGCGCGCAATTATTCGCCCGAGGCTGAGCAGTTTCGCCGCGAGCACGAGAGACATCGTGAATGGGGCCTGCGGCAGCGTCACGGACGCCGAGCAATGAACCTGCGTCTCTACGGTGACGTCGTCGCGCCGGCCGACCGCACCGGCAGCGGCCGGGCACCCGAGCCCTCGGCCCCGGTGCCCGGGCCGGCCGATCTCGAGCGGCTGCCGGTTCAGGCGTCGACCGGGAACGTTTCCTGCGGCCAGCGGCCCGTGGGCGGCGACGTCGACCCAGCCGATGAGACCGCTCCTGCGAGAACCATCGCAACCGCCGACCAGAACCTATCGCCCGGTCAAGACGCCTCCGGTCCCCAGGATGTGTCTGCCGACCAGGACGCGCTGGCCGGCCAAGACACACCCGATCCTCAGGATGCATCTCCCGCTCGGGACGCACCCACCGGCCAAGACGCACCCGGTCCTCAGGACGTATCTCCCGCTCGGAACGCACCCACCGACCAAGACGCACCCGGTCCTCAGGACCATGTCCCGCTCGGGACGCACGCGGCCAAGACCAGCCTGCCAATCAGGACCGATCTGCCGATAGGGCCGGCCCGGCTGATCGGCCCGACCGCTGCGAGGGGGCAGGTTGCGACCAACTCGGCCCGGCCGCCACCGTCGGCCGCCGCAAGCGCACAGACTGCGCAGCGCCGAGAATCAGGTGGCTCCATCGATCCGGCCGGCCTCGCCGATCACGCCAGACGATTCCCACCAGGCGGCCAAACCGGCCCGGCTGGGCGATCGTGACGGCGCCGAACTGCGGCAGGGCGCCACCGTCCAACCCGGAACACTGAGCCTTTCATCCTGCGTAGGTCGAGTTCTCGATGTGGTGTAGCTCGAGGATGGCCTGCCCGATCGCGGTAGCGCGGCGTGGGCAGCAGCGCAGCTTGGTCAGGACTTTCTCGGTCTTGAGGTCGCGTTTGCGCTGGTCAGCGCGGCTGATGATGGCGTGAGTGCGGGCGGCGGCCAGTTCATCAGTGGAGCCGGGCAGCGTTGCTGACGCCCAGATCAGCCGGCCTGCCGGGTCGGCGATGACCTGCACGCTCACGCCGTGACGGCGGGGCTTTTGGCCGGCGATCCGGTCGATCGCGATCAGGATGCCGCCGAGCATCGGGTAGGCCGGCAGGTGGATCCGGGCCATCGCGGCGTCCAGGTTGTCGGCGGTGGCGGCGAGCAGGTTGATCGCTTCGCGGACGTGGTCGCGCCGATCTCGAATCCGCGGGTCCGGCGAGTCCGGGTGTCACCGTTACGCAGGTGGGCCAGGGCAAGCAGGGCTTGCCCTCCAAGAGCGAGACGCCGCCATCGAGAACGGTGCTGGGTGCGGTGGGCTCGGCGAGATGGTTCACGCTGCGGGTGGACAGCGAAATCTCAGACAGCACGGCGAGGCTGCCGGTTGGCGCATCGGGAGTCTCGTCTTATGTCGACGCTGGGTTCAGCCCTCCCGTGACAGCACCGTCACGATGAAAATGGCCCGCTTTCCACCCGGGAAATCTGCGCAGTCCCGGCTGGCCGGGATCATCAGGAGCACCCACAGCCATGGTGCCGGAATGAACCGCGGGCCAGACCGCAACGATTACCGAATGCACAACGCCGCACCCTCGGACCCGTCAAGAAGACGGGTTTATCCGGACCAGAGAATGGCGAGTTGCGGCACTGTCCCGCCGTCCTGGGAAGGGTTGCTGACTCGGCCGATCGGTCGCACCGCCCGAGTGCCGGCGATCGGGCCCGGCCGGGCGCCGCTGCCGCGGAGGACGAGCCGAAACAAACGTCGGCATGCGCCGACTCTGACAGCGGACCGCGTCTCAGACCGCTCGGCCCGCGCAACGCAGGACCCTTTACAGCCGCGTGACATCCGCGTCCCGCCGCGACCCTAGGATCTCCCCATGACGGAGATCGACCTGGTCGCGCCCGATGGACGCCGGCTGCACGCCTACTCGGTCGGCGAAGGCCCGCACACTGTCATGTGGCATCACGGCACTCCGAACGTCGGTGCGCCCCCGGCGCCCTTCTTCGGCGCCGCCGAGAAACTCGGCGTGCGCTTTGTCGGTTACGACCGTCCCGGGTACGGCGGATCCACCACCCGCCCCGGCCGCAGCATAGCCACCGCCGCCGAAGACGCCGCAGCCGTGGCCGACGCGCTCGACATCGGCCGCTTCGCCGTGATCGGTCACTCCGGTGGCGGCCCGCACGCGCTCGCCTGCGCCGCCCTGCTCCGGGACCGCATCACCGCCGCGGTCAGCATCTCGGGCCTGGCCCCGTTCACCGGCGACGACTGGTTCACCGGCATGGGGCCGTCCAGCGAGGCCTCCCTCCGCGCCGCCACCAAGGGCCGGGAAGCGAAGGAGGCACACGAGCGAACCGAGGCCGAGCCCGACTTCATCGATCGCGACTGGGCCGCCCTCGAAGGCCCGTGGGGGTGGTTCGGCAGCGTCGTCACTCCCGCGATCGCCAACGGCCCGGCGCCGCTGATCGACGACGACCTGGCCTACGTCAGCCCGTGGGGCTTCGACCTGAAGGACATCAGCACGCCGACCCTGCTGATCCACGGCACCGCCGACCGCATGGTTCCCGCCCAGCACAGCGAGCGGCTGGCCCGGCTGATCCCGGATGCCGTCCTGCGACTCCGAGAAGGCGAAGGCCACATCTCCGTGCTGGAGAAGGCCGAGGAGGCGATCTACTTCTCGTCGGTCGGAAGCTGACGGCCCAGGCCGTACGTGGTCCCGGCCCGGTCCCGCTCCAGCCACCCGGTCTCGACCAGCATCCGCCGAGCCCCGGCCACGTCGTCCGTCACGGCCGACAACCGCCGGTTGATCTCGGCTTCCTCGTAGAGCCCGTCCAGATCAAGGAACCGCGCGAGCAACTCGCCCATCAGTTCGGACCGGTCGCTCATCGTCGGCGGCAGTTCCTTGACCCGCCCGTGAGCGAAGTTCGACTTCAACTCGGGATAGGCCACCAGCAGCCGGGCGATCGGCTGCTCCTTCTCGATGTCGGAGGCAGCTTCCCGGAGACCGTCGAGCCTCGCCCGGTAGACCCCGTTGCCCGTGCCGGTGGCCAGCCCGATTCCCCGCAGCCGCGAGACGGCGTCACCCACCCGGGTGACCGGCAGGTCGAGCTCGGAGGCCATCGCGGTGATCGTCGCGCCGTCCGGCCCCCGCCGGGACAACGACGCCAGCACCGCCAGCCGATCCGGATGCGAGAGGTGGGTCAGAACCTGGGCGGCACGGGCGGCAGCGGCGGACACTCGATGAACCCTAGAACGCCGCCGGGCCGCCCGCCACCCGAATCTCAGCAGTCCGGCGGCGGCAGCGAGCCGTGCTCGACCACGTGCGCATAGATGCTTTCGAGCGCCGAGGTCAGCGGCGGCACCAGTTCCGGCGGCAAGCCGCCGAAGAACAGCTGACGGACTTGCGCCACGTGCGCCGGTGCGGCTTCTTCCAGTACGCGCCGTCCTCGCGAAGTCAACGCCACCTCGGTCACCCGGCGGTCCGTTGTCGCGGGCGCGCTGGTCACCAGCGAGCGTCCCGCCATCCGCTTGACGTGGTGCGACACCCGGCTGCGCTCCCAGCCGATCTTGTTGGCCAGGACGCTGATCGGCAACCGCTCTCCGGGCGACGAGACCAGCTCGGTGAGTACGTCGTAGTCGGCGGCGGACAGGTCGCTTTCCGCCTGCAGCCGGCGGTTGACCTCATAGGACAACCTCAGCTGCACCTTGTTGAAGGCGAGCCAGGCCCGCTCTTCCCCGTCCCGCCAGATCGAGTCCCCGTGCGTGCCCATGGCGACCAGGATCGCATCCCGGGTCGCGCCCGCGGGGCCCCGCCTCCGCTCCGTGGCTGCTCAGCCCCGGTCCGCAACAACCGGCCGACACGGCCCGCCGAAGCAACAGCCAGCCGAGACGCGCCGCCGAAGCAACAACGGCCGACCCGGCCCGCCGAAGCAACAACGGCCGACGCGGCCCGCCGCAGCAACAGCCAGCCGAGACGCACCGCGGCAGCAACAGCCGGCCGAGGCACACCGCCGCAGCAACAGCCGGCCGAGGCACACCGCCGCAGCAACAGCCGGAGCGACAGCCCGCCGAGGCGGGCCGCCGGAGCGCTCAGAAGGAGCGGCCCTGGCGGATCGCCTCGCCCGCGATCTCGATGTGGACCCGCTTGCCGACCAGCACTCCCCCGCGCTCCAGCGCCACGTTCCACAGCAGCCCGAAGCTCTCCCGGTCGATCTCCGCGGTCGCGCTGAAGCCGAAGATCTCGCGCCCGTCCGGGTCGCGCCGGGCGCCTCCGTAGTCGACTGTCAGATCCACCGGCTGGGTGACGTTCTTGATCGTGAGGTCGCCGGTGACCACGATGCGGCCGGTGTCGCCGGTCGACGAGTCGGGCAGGGCGACCATCGACGCACGCCTGGTCAGCGGGTTGTTGCGGAGCCGGGCCCATTTGAAGATGTCCTCGTCGCCGCCCAGCCATTTCACGCCGGTGCTGCGGTATTCGAGCGTGTGGTAATGGGCCGCGTGCAGAAAGTCAGGACTGCGCAGGTGGGTGTCGCGGTCGCGATTGTTGGTGTCGATGCTGGCGGCCTGAATGGTCGCGGTGACCGCCGACTGCAGGGGATCGTCAGCGATGGATATCGTCGCGGCCGCGACCGCGAACTCGCCGCGGACCGGGCTGACCATCATGTGCTGGGCATGGAAGCCGACCCGCTTGTGCGCCTCGTCGAGCAGGTAGAGCCCGGGGTCCGGAATGGTGAGTCCGTTCCAGTGACGGATCGGGCGGTCATTCAGCATCTGGGTCCCACTCGTTGCGACGGCTCATTCCATTGAAGATCCCGGCGATCCTATCGGCCGTTCATTTCGGCGGATTTACCGTTGGGCCGTCCACAGGTGACCGCCCGCACACGACAGCGCGAATTATGCGGGGACAAGAAGGTTTTGCCCGGTTCCCGGTCGCCGTTACGGGGCGTGCGGAGAGAGCCAGATCATAAAGCTCGACTTGGCGTAATCCGGCCGCCCAGCTGCTGGGCCACCTCGAGGTCGTTGCCCTCGAGCCAGGTCTCGGCGATCCGCTCGCCGGCCAGCCGGAAGATGATGATGCCGGTCTCCCGCACCTCCTGGTCGCGGGCGGGCAGGTCGAGGTAGCCGCCGCGATAGGTCGAGCGCACGCTGTAGCGCACCACGACCCGGTCGCCGCTGGCGATCACGTCCTCGAGCGCCGGATGCTGCTCGGCGAACGTGGTCGGGTACCACTCGAGCCAGTCGGCGAGCGTGGCGCGGTCGCCGGTGCCGCCCGGGCCGTGCGCCATGTAGTCGTCGGTCACCAGCCCGTTGAGGCGGTGGACATCGCCCGTCCGGCACATGTCGAACCACGTCGCGGCGATCTCGGTCGGACTCATAGACGAATTCCTATGACATTTACCCGGTCGCCGACAAGCGCCCGTCGCGTGTCTCACCTTCCGGACACTTGGAACCTCAACCTGCTCGGGCCCGGGCAACCTGCCCGGCTGGGCGTCTGACCAACCCCGTTGTGGTCGCGGGGGGGCGGGGGGGGCGCCGGGGCCGGGGGCGGCGGCGGGGCGCCCGGAGGGCGCGCGCAGCCCCCGCCCCCCGCGCGGGC
>NZ_JBFBAD010000140.1:0-24615 GCF_040682075.1 Actinoplanes sp. NPDC051411
GGCCGAGGTGGTGTGTCGCCACCTCGGCCGCAGACTGGCTCGGTCCCGGTTACTCCTCCGGAGCCGCGGCCGGGAGCTTCTCGCGGATGAGATCCATGACCGCCGAGTCGGTCAGCGTGGTGACGTCGCCCAGTTGCCGGTTCTCGGCGACGTCGCGGAGCAGCCGGCGCATGATCTTGCCGGAGCGTGTCTTGGGCAGCTCCGGCACGACCATGATCTGGCGTGGTTTGGCGATCGGCCCGATCTCCTTGGCCACGTGGTCGCGCAACGCCCCGGCGATCTCGCCGGTCGGGGCATTGCGCCGATGCCGGGGAGCGCCGTCATGGCCGAGCCGGGCTTGGTCGCCGTGACCTCGGCAACGGGCTGATCATGATGGCCCCGGTCTCGGTCTGCCACCAGGTGTCGACCACCGGGCAGCGGTCACCGCCGATCGCCAATCGATACCACATCCACGCCTCGGGGCTGATCGGTTCGCCGACCGAGCAACGCCTGGCCGACGCCTGCTACCTCTGGACCTTCGCCATCCTCACCCGCTCACCCGGCGCCCGCGCCTACTACGACCGGCGCCGAACCGCCGGCGACAAGCACAACGCCGCCCTACGACGACTCGGCAACAAACTCCTCGGCCAACTCCACCACTGTCTAACCACCGGCCAGCACTACAACGAAACCCTCGCCTGGCCCCCACCAACCACAACTTGACCTACAGGGCAGGTGGGGTGTCTAGCGCGAGCGCCAGCCCCGTTCCCGTGTCCGGCGAGAAGGCCGATTCCGCTGTCCGACGGGGCGGCCGCCCAGTTCGGGCTGAGACGCCAGGGGCACCGGGGGCGCTAGGCGAGCGTGACCCGGTCACCCCGCAGGAAGACCGCCCGGATCCGGTGCAGCGCCGCCGGATCGGTCAGCGGGTCGCCGTCGACCGCGAGGATGTCGGCGTCGAAACCGGGGGCCAGCCGCCCTTTGCCGGCGGCGAGGCCGCAGACCGCGGCGGCCGTCGAGGTGGCCAGGCGCAGCGCCGCCGGCAGCGACAGGCCGATCGCCGCGGTCTGCGCGACGGCCGACCGGAGCACGTCGTGCGGCTTGGGGGGGCCGATGCCCGCGTCGGTGCCGAGGGCCAGGTGGGCGCCGGCCTCGCGCATCCGGCGCGTGTTGGCGACGATGCGCGGCATCCGCATCAGCACGGCGGCGGGCGGCTCGGCTCCGGGCACCGGGACGACACCGGCGGTCAGCCCCACCGTCACCCGGCTGCCGGCGATGCGCTCGACGAGGTCGCCCGGGTCGTCGACGCCGTCGGCACTCCAGAAGGAGACGTGTTCCATGCCGTCCACACCGGCGTCGAGCGCCGCCCGGATCGCGGCCGTGCCGTGGGCGTGGGCGGTCACCGGCCGGCCGAGCCGGTGCGCCTCCTCGACGATGCCGCGGAGCTGCCCGGCGGTGAACTGCGCGGTCTCCTGCCGGGTGCCCGGGGTCATGGTGCCGCCACTGGCCATCACCTTGATGACGTCGACGCCGTGGTCGGCCCGCTCGCGTACGGCCGCGCGCAGCGCCCCGGGCGCCGGCGCCGTGCCGCCCCCGAGGAAGTGGCAGTGGCCCCGCGGGGTGGTGATCGGCGGGCCGGCCGCGACGATCGCCGGGAGGCCGGCCGCGCCCCGCAGGCCCAGCGAAAGGTAGCCGCGGTCACCGAGATCGCGGACCGTGGTGACCCCGCCGCGGACCGCCGCCCGGCCGGCGTCCGCCATGGCGCGGACGACGTCATCGTCGGTGCGCCCGGCCAGCGCGGTGACCGGGTCGGCGCTCGCGTCGAAAGCAAGGTGGACGTGGGTGTCGATCAGCCCGGGCAGCAGTGTCGCGCCGGGCAGGTCGACAATCTCGGCCCCGGCCGGCGGCACGATCGCCGGGCCGACCGCGACGATGCGGGCGCCGTCGGCGACCAGGACCGGCTCGGCCATCAGGGTCTCCGACACCCCGTCGAACAGGGCGCCGGCCCGGATCGCCAGCAGCCGTGGCCGGCCGGTCACGCGTGCGGCGCCCATGGCGCCCCCTCTCAGACCGTCGTGATCATGCCGCCGTCGATGACGTACTCGGCGCCGGTGACGTTGCCGACGCGGCCGCTGGCCAGCAGCAGCACGAGGTCGGCGACCTCCTCGGGCCGGGTGAACCGGCCGGTCACCATGTCGGCCTTGGCACCCGCCTCGACCTGGGCCGCGGTGAGGCCGCGGGCCGCGCTCACCGTCGCGGCGACGCCGTTGTCACCGAGCCACAGGTCGGTGGCGACCGGGCCCGGCGCGACCGTGTTGACCCGGATGCCGCGCGGGCCGAACTCCTTCGACAGCGACTTCGCGAAGTTGGTCATCGCCGCCTTGGCCGCCGAGTAGTCGATGACCAGCGGATCGGCGAGCCGGTGGTTGACCGAACCGGTGTTGACGATCGCCCCTCCCCCGCCGGCCAGCATGACCGGCAGCGCGGCCCGGGTCGCGCGGACCGCGGCCATCACGTTGAGATTCCAGGTCGTCGCCCACATGTCGTCGGTGACCTCGAGGAAGCCCTGCGGCCGCGGCGGCGCGATGCCGACGTTGTTGACCAGCACGTCGATGCGGTCGCCGGCCGCTTCCACCAGTTCCGCCGGCCCGTGCGGAGAAGCGAGGTCGACCTCGACCGGCGTGACGCCGTCGAGCTTCGAGAGTTCGGCGGTGATGGTGCGGGAACCGGCCACGACCATGGCGCCCTCGGCCACGAAACCACGCACGATCGCCAGCCCGATGCCCTTGCCCGCGCCGGTCACCAGAACCCGTTTACCTGCCAGATCGAGATTCACGGGCTCGATGCTTCTTCAACCGGGCGGGCCCGTCAACCGGCCCGGTCCAGACGGGCGACCAGAAGGCCGAGGTCGCGGCGGCGGGAGTCGGCGGCCCAGACCGCCCAGGTCCGCCGGACCAGCGGCACACCGGTCAGCGGGACCCAGACCACGCCGCCGGGCAGCGGCCGGGCCCAGTCCTTCGGGGCGAACGCGAACGCCCGGCCGGCGCTGACCACGGCGAACTTCACCTCGGCGATCGACGACTCGCCGGGGCCGGCGAGCGGTCCCGGGCTGAGGCCGTGACTGCGCAGGATCGCGACGATCTCGTCGTACCAGGCCGGGCTGTCGGTGCGCGGGAAGCCGGCCCAGTCGAGGCCGGCCAGGGTTTCCAGGCGTACGCCGCCGGGTTCGCGAGGGCCGGCGAGCAGGACGCCGAGCGGCTCCTCGACCACCACCACGGCGTCGAGATCGCGGCCGGGCGGGCGCGTACGCATCAGGCCGACCTCCAGCTCGCCGTCGCGCAGGGCGTCCAACTGGGCGGCCGAGGAGAGATGGCGCACGACCGTACGGGTTCGCGGATGCGCCTCGGCCACCGCTTTGAGCGCCTCGGGCAGCAGGTCGGCAGGCAGTTCGAGCGGCACCCCGATGCGGAGCACCGCGTCACCGGCCGCGCCGAACCGGCCCACCGCGGTGAGCGCCTGCTCGTAGCGGGCGAGCAGCGCCCGCGCCTCCTCGGCCAGCACCGCGCCCGCCTCGGTGAGCTGGACGCCGGTGCTGCCGCGGACGAGAAGCTCGGCGCCGATCTGGCGTTCCAGCGCGGCCACGGTCTGCGAGACCGCCGGCTGGCTCACCCGCAGCCGCCGCGCGGCCGCCGAGACGCTGCCCTCCGCGGCGACGGCCAGGAAGACCCGGAATTCGCGTAACTCCACCGGCCCATCGCATCACACCCGCCGCTGATGGCCACTCATAAGAGGCCCTTATGACGAGCGGGATGCCCGGGCGCCGGGCCCTTGGTTAGCCCACCCGGAAGCTTCACCCGACAAGCAGAGGACGAACTCAGATGGCTACCGAACTCTCCGGCCGGACCGCCCTGGTGACCGGCGGCAACAGCGGTATCGGGCGGGCCACCGCGGTGGCGCTGGCCGCGCGGGGCGCCAAGGTGGTGCTCTCCGGGCGCGACGCCGCCCGCGGCGAGCAGACCGTGCGGCAGATCGAGGAGGCCGGCGGGACCGCCTTCTTCGTGCCCGCCGAGCTGGGCGACGAGGCCTCGGCGCGGGCGCTCGCGGCCCGGGCGGCGCAGCTCGCCGGGCCGGTCGACATCCTGGTCAACAGCGCCGGCATCTTCCCGTTCGGGCCGACCGGAAAGACCACCGGGCAGCAGTTCGACGAGGTCTTCGCGCTGAACGTCAAGGTGCCCTACTTCCTGGTCGCCGAGCTCGCCCCGGCCATGGCGGCCCGCGGTCACGGGGCGATCGTCAACGTGACCACGATGGTCGCCGAGTTCGGCGCCGCCGGCATGGGCCTGTACGGCTCGAGCAAGGCGGCCCTGGTGCTGCTGACCAAGTAGTGGGCGGCCGAGTTCGGGCCCAGCGGCGTACGCGTCAACGCGGTGAGCCCCGGCCCCACCCGCACGGAGGGCACCGCCGTGCTCGGCGAGGCCCTCGACCAGCTGGCGGCGGCCGGGCCGGCCGGGCGACCGGGCCACCCGGACGAGATCGCGGCGGCGATCACGTTCCTGGTGACCGACGCGGCCTCGTTCGTCCACGGCGCGGTCCTGCCGGCCGACGGCGGCCGGATCGCCGTCTGACCCGGCTCACTCCTGGATGTCGCCGTCGGCCGGGGACGTACGGCCACCGGACGCGGCCGACGCCGGAACGGCCGCCTCGACCGCCCGCGTCGTCTCCTGGTCGAGGCGGACGGCCGCCGCCACGTTCTCGGCCAGGTGTGCGGCCCGGCGGGTACCCGGAACGGCGACTACGTCCGGCGCCGCGCTCAGCAGCCAGGCCAGGGCCAGCTGGCCGGTGGTGAGCCCCAGCCCGGCCGCGATCGGGGCCAGCCGCTCGACCAGCGCGACGTTGTGTTCGAGACGGCCGGCCTCGAACCGCGGGAATCCGGCCCGCAGGTTGCCGGCGACCTGGTCGGCCGAGCGCACGGCGCCGCTGAGCAGCCCGCGGCCGAGCGGCGCGTAGGCGAGGAAGCCGATGCCCAGCTCGCGGACCACGGCCAGCACGCCGTTGCGCTCGACGTCCCGGCTGAACAGCGAATATTCGGTCTCGACCGCGGACAGGGGCCAGGCCGCGTGGGCGCGCCGGACGGTCGCTGCCGAGGCTTCGCTGATCCCGGCGTACCGGATCTTTCCGGCCGTGACCATCTCGCCGACCGCGCCGAAGGTCTCGTCGACCGGCACCGCCGGGTCGACCCGGTGCTGCAGCAGCAGGTCGATCCGGTCGGTGCCGAGGTGCCGCAGCGAGCGGTCGACGCTGCGGCGCACGTAGTCGGGCCGGCCGCACACCCCACCGGTCACCGCGCCGTCGTCGTCGAGTTCCCGGCCGCCGAACTTGGTCACGAGGGCGACTTCGTCGCGCCGCCCGGCCAGCGCCTCGCCGAGCAGCCGCTCACCGGTGAAGGGCCCGTAGACGTCGGCTGTGTCGAAGATCGTCACGCCGAGGTCGACCGCCCGCCGCACGGTGGCGATCGACTCCCCCCGATCGGCGGCTCCGTATGCTCCGGTGAGGCTCATGCAGCCGAGACCGACCTCGGAGGCGGTCAGACCCAGGGCGCCGATGGCTCGCTTCTCCATGCGGGAAGCTCACCAGGCCATCGCCGGCCGATCCAGGCCGACCGTTACCTAGGAATGCGAGTGCCACCCAGAACTGATCTCGCGGTGTTCCTGCGCGACCGGCGTTCCCGTGTGGAGCCGGAGCGGGTCGGGCTGGTCGGCGGCGACCGCCGGCGCGTTCCCGGCCTGCGGCGCGAGGAAGTCGCCCAGCTCGCACGGCTCAGCGTCGACTACTACGCCCGTCTCGAACAGGGCCGGCAGCGCACCGCCTCGGCCCAGGTCCTGCGGGCCGTCGCCACGGCCCTGTGCCTGACCGAGGACGAGCGCCGGCACCTGTTCGTGCTGGCCCGGGTGCCCGACGACACGCCGCCGCCCGACCCCGCCGTGGCCACCGAGCCGGGCGTACGCCGGTTCGTCGACGCCCTGGGCGACACCCCGGCCCTGGTGGTGGGCCGCTACGTCGACATCGTGTACGCCAACCCGGCGGCGGCGTTCCTGTTCACCGACTTCGCCGCGCTACCCCCGGCCGAGCGCAACGGCCTGCGCTGGATGCTGCTCGACGAGACGGCCCGGGACCGCTACGGCGACTCGTGGGCGGAGTCGGCCGAGGAGCTGGCCGGCATGCTGCGGCAGGACGCCGGCCGCTATCCCGGCGGTGACCGGCTCCGAGCCCTGGTCGACGAGCTGACCGGGCTCAGCCCGCTGTTCCGGCGGCTCTGGCGCGACCAGGCCGTCTCGGCCTGGAACCACCACCGCAAGACGCTGCGGCATCCGGCCTTCGGCACGATGTCGTTCACCAACGAGTTCGTGACCCCGCACAGCGCGCCCCAGCTCACCGTGGTGACCGTCATCCCCGACAACCCGAAACTGTTTCGCGATGTCCTGCGGAGCCGTGCGGGCCTGCTGTAGGGTGAGGCGCCTCACGGGCCGGGGAGGGAAATGTCCGCACCGCTGTCACTACCCACGCCTCCTCCCAGAGCACCCGAGTTCGGGGCCGACGCGCTGATCGTCTGCGAGAGCCTGGTCCGCATCTATCAGACCGGGCCGATCGAGGTGCAGGCGCTGCAGGGCCTCGATCTGCTCGTCACGAGCGGCGAGATGGTCGCCGTCGTCGGGGCGTCCGGGTCGGGCAAGTCGACGCTGCTGTCGATCCTCGCCGGCATCGACGCGCCGACCGCCGGCCGGGCCCGGGTCGAGAAGTGGGATCTGCTGTCGATGACCCGCGCCGACCGGGTGCGCTACCGGCGGCACACCGTCGGCTTCGTGCGGCAGCAGACCGCGAGCAACCTCGTTCCCTATCTGACCGCGCGCCAGATGGTCGACCTGCCGATGACCGCGGCGCGGGTTCCGGCCCGCACCCGCCGGACCCGCAGCCTGGAGCTGCTGGGCGCGCTCGGCGTGGCTGACCTCGCCGACCGCCGGCCCGGCCAGCTCTCCGGCGGCCAGCAGATGCGGGTCGCGATCGCGGTCGCGCTGGCCAACCAGCCGCACGTGCTGTTCGCCGACGAGCCGACCGGCGAGCTCGACACCGCGACCTCGGCCGAAGTGTTCGGGGCGCTGCGCGAGGTCAACCGCGATCTCGGCGTCACCATCGTGATCGTGACCCACGACCCGGAGGTCAGCGGCCAGGTGGAGCGCACGGTGGCGATCCGCGACGGGCGCACGAGCAGCGAGGTGCTGCGCCGCACCCACACGCGGGAGGACGGCGGCGAGCACGTCATCGCCGAGGAGTACGCGGTGATGGACCGCGCCGGGCGGGTCCAGGTGCCGCGCGACTACCGCGAGGCGCTCAACCTCACCCGCCGGGTCCGGCTGGCGTTGGAGCCCGACCACCTCACGATGCGGCCCGACGCGTGAGCGCGCCGCTCCTGGCCGTGCGGGGCGTGCACCGCACCTTCGGCAGCGGGCCGGCCACCGTGCACGCGTTGCGCGACATCTCGTTCGAGGTCGAGCCGGGCACGATGGTCGCGCTGGTCGGCCGGTCCGGCTCGGGCAAGACGACGCTGCTCAACGTCATCGGCGGCCTCGACCGGCCGGACACCGGCACGGTCACCGTCGACGGTGTCGAGGTGACCGGGCTCGACGAGGACGGTCTCTCCCGCCTGCGGCGCGAGAAGGTGTCGTACGTGTTCCAGACGTTCGGCCTCATCCCGGTCCTGTCCGCGGCCGAGAACGTCGGGGTGCCGCTGCGTCTCGCGCGCACCGGGCAGCAGGAACGCGAGCGCCGCGTCGAGCTGCTGCTCGAGCTGGTGGGGCTGGCCGGCCACGCCCGCCAGCGCCCGGGTGAGCTCTCCGGCGGCCAGCAGCAGCGGGTCGCGATCGCCCGGGCGCTCGCCGCGTCGCCCCGGCTGCTGGTGGCCGACGAGCCGACCGGCCAGCTCGACGCCGAGACCGGGCTCGCGGTCATGGCCCTGCTGCGCGGCGTGGTCGAGTCCGAGGGCGTCACCGCGCTGGTCTCGACCCACGACCCGGTCATGATGGAGCTCGCCGACCGGGTCATCCACATCGCGGACGGACAGCTGGCCCCATGACCTGGCACGTATTGTGATCGGGCTTCTTTTTCGGCGCGCCCGGGCGCAGTGGCCGCTGCTGGTCTCGCTGCTCGCGGTCCTGACCATCGGCGCCACCCTGCTCGGGGCGTGCACGCTGCTGGTCACCCGCACCTCGCAGCGGGCGGCCGAGGTCGCGGCGGCGCGGGCCGGCGCCGACGACACGGAGGTCACCGCCTACACGGGCACGATCGGGGCGGCCGACGTGCGGTCGGTCGCGGCCGACACCCGTACGGTCCTGACCGCCTCGGTCCAGCCGTTCGCCGCCACCACCTCGACCCGGGCCTCGTCGGAGATGCGGCGGCTGCCGGCGCAGAGCGACGAGCTGAACGGCCTGCTCAGCGAGGGCTATCTCTCCGGTTTCGACGGTCTTGCCGCCTCGGCCACGCTGCTCGCCGGGCGCTGGCCGCGGTCGACCGCCGACGGGGCCGCTCCGGGCGCCCCGCTCGAGGCGGTGCTGTTCGACAACACCGCCCGGCTGCTCGGGCTGAAGGTCGGCAGCCACGAGCACCTCGGCACCGAGCTGGGCCGCTTCAACGCGCCCGAGCTCGACGTGACGGTCGTCGGCATCGTGCACCCGCTGCCCGACGCCGGCTGGGACCGCGACGTGCTCGGCGGCGCCGGCTTCGACCCCAGCCCGGAGGACTCGGCCTACGCGAAGACCGTCAACGCGTACGGGCCCTTCCTGGTCACCCTCGACGACCTGCTGGCCAGCAGATCCGATCTGGCCCGGCTCGAGGTCACCGCACATCCCGATCTGTCCGCCCCGGCCGAGAGCGACCTCGACCGGCTGACCGGCGCGGTGCTCGGCGCCGACCGCAAGCTGGCGGGCACGCTCGCCGACCGCGTGCAGGTCGAGCGGGTCGCCTCGCCGCTCCCGCAGACCCTGCTCGCGACCCGCGACCAGCAGGAGCTGACCGCGGGCGAGGTGCTGGCGCTGGCGCTGATCGGCGTGCTGCTCACCGCGATCGCGCTCGCCCTGGCCGGGAGGCTCACCACCGGCGTACGCGCCGAGGAGAGCGCGCTGTTCACCGCGCTGGGCACCAGCCGCGGCCAGTTCGCGTCGGTCTCGGCGGTCGAGGCCGCGGTTCTGGCCGGGCTCGCCGCGGTCCTGGCCGTTCCGGCCTCCTCGGTGCTGCACGCGCTGCTCACCCACCTGGCGCCACTCAAGGGCGCCGGCCTGGCCGCCCGCCCGGCGGTGACACTTCCGCAGCTGCTGGCGGTCGCCGGCGGCGCGCTGGCCCTGGCGCTCCTGCACGTCGCTCTGGCGGTGCGGCCCGCGGCCGACTCCGGCGACCGGCGCACCCGGCGCGAGCTGCTCGCCCGGTCCGGCGCCGACGTGCTGCTGGTCGCCCTGGCCGGGGTCGGCTGGTGGCAGCTGCGATCGCAGCCGGCCGCCGCCGGCTCGCGCGCCGATGCCGTACGCGTCCTGGCCCCGGCCCTGCTCCTGATCGCCGGCACCGCCCTGACCCTGCGGCTGCTCCCGCCCGCGCTGCGCCTGGCCGAGCGGCTGGCCGGCCGGTCGCGGGGCACCGTCCTGCCGCTCGCCGCGTTCCAGGCCGCCCGGCGCCCCCAGGCCTACGCGGCGGGCCTGCTGATCGGCCTGGCCTGCGCGGCCGCGACCTTCGGCACCGCCTTCGCCGCCACCTGGGACACCTCCCAGCACGACCAGGCCGACCTCGCCGTCGGCACCGACCTCGCGATCACCCTGGACGCGCCGCCGGTCACCGGGCAGAGCACCGCGGTCGCGGCCGCCACCGGCGGGACGCTCAGCCCGGTCGCGGCGCACAACATCGCGGTCGGCCAGTGGCTGGGCGGCGAGGGCGACGCCCCCTATCTGGTCGCGCTCGACACCCGCAAGGCCCCCGCCCTGCTGCGCGGCCGCGTCGACACCAGCTGGGCCCGGGTGGCCGGGCCGCTCGCCCCGCCGGCCCCGGTCCCCGGGCCGGCGCTGCCCAAGGGCGCCGCGCCCACGTTCTCCGGCCGGGCGGCCGGCGGCGCCAGCCTGACCGTCACCCCGCGGCTGCTCCTGCAGGACGCCGACGGCCTGCGCACCCCGTGCAGCGGGCCGCCCGTTCCGCTCGACGGCCGTAGGCACGCGGTGCCCGGCTGCGCCCCGGTCGACGGGCTGCGCCTGGTCGCCGTCGCGCTGCCGGTCACCGGCGACGCCTCCTGGAACTCCCCGGCCAGCAGCATCGACGTCACGATGACGCTGCCCGCGGGTTCCACCTCGCCGGCCCGGTGGAGTGCCCAGGCGGCCTCGCCCGAGGCGGGCCAGCTCACCCGGCCGACCGCCGAGGCCACCGGCCCGACGCTGCGCATGACCGCGTCGGTGCAGTTCCAGGAGCTGACCGACTCCAGCCGCGTCCTGGTCGCGACGACCTTCCCCGACCCGGGCCCGGTGCCGGTCGCCGTCTCGGCGGCCTTCGCCCGCGACGTGAACGCCCACCCCGGCTCCAAGCTGAGCCTGACCTTCTCCACGACGCCGGTCGCCGCGGTGGTCACCGAGGTCGTGCCAGCCGTCCCGTCGGCGCCCGGGGCGGCCGCCGCGCTGGCCGACGTCGACACCCTCTCGCGGGCGCTGGTCACCCACGGCCAGTTCGACTCGCCGGTCACCGGCTGGTGGGCCGGCAACCCCCGCGGCGACGCCACGGCGAAAATCGCCGGTCTGCACCTCGGCAAGGCCACGACGCGTACGGCCGAGACCGCGCGCCTCACCGGCAGCCCGGCCCGCGCCTCGCTGCCGGCCGTGCTCCGCGTGCTGGTCGCGGCCGCGATCCTGCTGCTGCTCGGCGGCGTGGTCCTGCACGTCGCCTGCGATGTCCAGCTGCGGGCGCTCGAGGTGGCCCGGCTGCGCGGCCTGGGCATGTCCCGGCGCGACATCCGGGCCGCCCTGCTCGGCGAGCACACCGCCGTCCTGCTGCCGCTTCTCGTCGCGGGCGCGGCCGTCGGCGCGCTGGCCACGTGGGTCGTCGCACCGCTGCTGATCCGGTCCGACACCGGCGCCGCCCCGGTCCCCCGTGCGCTCGCCGAGTGGCCGTGGCCGGCCGAGAGCGCCCTGATCGGCCTGCTCGTCGCCGGTTCGGCGCTGGCCGTGCTGGCCGTGGTCACCGTGCAGGCCCGCCGGGCCGACGCCGCCCACCTGCGGGTCGCGTCATGAACGTGCCCGCTCTGCACTGGCCCAGCATCCGTGGCCGCGCCCGAGCCGACCGTGGCCCGCTGTTGTTGGTCGCCGGCGTCGTCCTGGCCGTCTCGCTGATCGCCGCCGCCGTGCCGCCGCTGATCACGTCGACCGCCGACGCGGCGACCCAGGACGCCGTGCGCAAGGCCGGGCCGGACGCCGCCGTGCAGGCCCAGGCCCTGTTCGAATACGACGACAGCAACGACGGCCGCACGCGCAACGCGGCCCTCGCCGCCGACGTCGACGACCTCCGACTGCGGGCCGAGGACCAGCTCGACCCGGGCCTGCGGGCCACGCTCCAGCCGCCGGTCACCACGGTCACCGGCGTCTCGCTGTCGGTCACCGACGGCAGCGTCCAGCGGCACTTCGCGATCGGCTACGTGCGCGACGACCACGGCGGCCCGGCCGTCACCTGGGTCAGCGGCCACGCGCCCCGCGCCACCCGCCCGGGCGACGTCGACGTCCCGGCCACCGCGCCGAAGTGGGAGGTACAGGTCGGCCTCTCGGAGAGCGAGGCGGCCGCGCTGAAACTCGGGCCGGGCGACCACGTGCTGGTCGAGGACGACCTGCACAATCCGTACAACGTGCTGGTCAGCGGCGTTTTCCGGCCGGCCGACCCGAACGATCCGGCCTGGCGGCTCGTGCCGTGGCTGGTGCGCCCGGTCGCCGACCTCGACGGCCTCGGCACGACCCGGCTCGGCGGCCTGATGTCGGCCGACTCGCTGCCCGACGGCCGGCTCGCCCTGCTCGAGGACCAGATGCAGCGCAGCGTCTGGTTCTCCGCCGACCCCGGCAAGCTGACCTGGGAGTCGGCCCAGAAGCTGGCGACCACCGTGGCCAACCTCAAGGCGACGTCCGCCGCCTCCGGGGCCCACGACACCTCGATCAAGTGGAGCACCCAGCTCGACGACGTGCTGCGCGAGGTCCGCGACCAGGTCAACGCGGCGACCGCCCAGGCCTCGGTGCTGCTCATCGCCGTGCTGACCGGCGGCGCGCTGGTGCTGCTGCTCGCGGCCGACCTGCTGACCCGTCGGCGGTCCGCCGCGCTGACCGCGGCCCGGCAGCGCGGCGCCGGACTGCCGGCACTCGCCACCGAACTGCTGATCGAGTCGGCCGCGGTCACCCTGCCGGCCGCGGTGATCGGGCTCGCGCTCGCGCTGCTCTCGGCCGGCGGGGCGTCCCTGGCGTGGGCGGCCCCGGTCATCCTCTGTGGACTCGCCGCCGGGCCCGCCTTCGGCACCCTCGCGGCCGCCCGGGCCACGCGCGACCGGCGTACGCCCGCCAACCGCGCCGCCCGGCGATGGGCGCGCCGCACCGCGCAGTTGCGCCGCGCGGCGCTGGATGTGGCCGTCGTGGCCCTGACCGTGGGCGCGATCGTCGCCCTCCGGCAGCGCGGCATCGTGGCCGGTTCCGACACCGCGCTGCCGGCCAGCGCGCCCACTCTCGGCGTCGTCACCGGCGCGCTGGTCCTGCTGCGGCTTCTCCCGGCCGGCACCGGGCTCGCGCTGCGGCAGTCGCTGCGTTCCCGGCGCGCGCTGGCCGTCTTCGGCACCGCCCGGGCCGCCGCGACCGCGACCCGGGTGCTGCCCCTGCTGGTGCTGACCACGACCGTCGCGCTGGCCGCGTTCGCGGTCACCCTCGACCGCACCAGCTCGCGCGGCCTTCAGGACGGCTCGTGGCAGACCGTCGGCGCCGACGCCCGCCTCGACCTGCCGGCCGACCCCGGCAACCCCCGGTCGACCGCCCAGGTCGCGGCCCGCATCGCGGCCGCGCCCGGCGTCACCCGGGCGGTGGCGGCCGACGTGACCGACGGGGTGCGGGTGATCGCCGACCAGAACGCGGTCGTCCCGGCCCTGATCGTCGTCGATTCGGCCGCCTTCCAGCGCCTCCTGGCGAGCACCCCGCTCCCCGACGCGCCCCAGCTGTCCCGGTTGACCGGGCCCGGCCGGCCGGTCCGGGCCCTGGTCCACACCAGCGACGGCAGCCTGCGCCCGGGCATGGCGCTCCAGCTCGAGCGGGAGGAGAACGCGGCCCCGGTCCAGCTGCAGGCGGTCGGCCCGGCCCCGCTGGTCGACAACGTCGCCGACGTGGTCATCGTGGACGCCGCGGCCGGCCTGCCGTTCGTCCCGAACACGGTCTGGGTGACCGGCCCGGGCGCGGCCGCCGCGGTCCGTGCCGCCGCGACCGGCGGTCACGCCGTGATCCGCGCCGACGTGCTGCACGAGCGCCGCACGGCCCCGCTCAACGCCGGCCTGGTCGCGCTCGACTGGGCGGTCTTCGGCGCCCTGCTCGCCCTGGGCCTGCTCGGTTTCGCCCTGGCCGCCGCGGCGAGCGCCCCCGAACGCTGGGAGACCCTGGCCCGCCTGCGCACGCTGGGCCTGCGCACCCGCGACACCCGCCGGGTCGCCGCCGCCGAGCTGCTGCCCCCGATCCTGACCGCCGCGATCTGCGGGCCGCTGCTGGCCCTGCTGCTGGTCCGGCTGACGTTCGGGCCGCTCGCGCTGCGCACCCTGACCGGCCAGCCCGCCGACCCGGCCCCGCTGATCCCGTGGTGGCTGCTCGGCCTGGTCGCGCTGACCCTGCTGGGCGCCCTCTACGCGGTGGTCGCCGCCGAGGCCGCCGTCCGCCGGCGCCGCCGCCTGGGCGACGTCCTCCGCGCCGGCGGCGGGTGACGCCGTGAAACTCCTGCTGACCTCCGGCGGCGTCACGAACCCCAGCATCCGGTCGGCGCTCGTGCAGCTTCTCGGCAAGCCGATCGCCGAATGCCACGCCCTCGGCATTCCGACCGCGCAGTGGGGTCATCCGATGTGCGGTCCGGCATCGGTGCGCGGCTTCATAGCGGCCGGGCCCGATTTCCGGCACCTGTCCGGTCTGGGCTGGGCCTCGCTCGGCGTCCTCGAGCTCGCCGCGCTGCCGACCATCGGCGCCGAGCGGTGGGTCCCGTGGGTCCGGGAGGCCGACGTGCTCCTGGTCGACGGCGGCGACGCGACCTATCTCGCCCACTGGATGCGCGAGTCCGGGCTGGCGGACCTGCTGCCCGAGCTGCCCGACACGGTCTGGGTGGGCGTGAGCGCCGGAAGCATGGTGATGACGCCCCGCATCGGCGACTACTTCGTCGAGTGGCCGTCCGCGCCGGACGACCGCACCCTGGGCGTCGTCGGTTTCTCGATCTTCCCCCACCTGAACGCCTTCCCCACGAATACGCTCGCCGACGCGGAGCGGTGGGCCGCCGGCATCGGCGGCCCGGCCTACGCCATCGACGAACAGACGGCCATCAAGGTCGTCGACGGCGTGGTCGAGGTGGTCTCCGAAGGGCAGTGGACGAAGCTCGGGTAGCGCGGCCGCGCCGGACTCTCAGTGCTGCCGGACTCTCAGTGCTGCCGGATGACGAACACCTCCTGCGTGACGTCGCGCTGGGTGCGCGCCGCCCGGCGGTCGCTGGTGAAGACCACGGTTCCGCCGGCGGCCGCCGGCCAGGTGCCGTTGCCCCGGGTGGAGATCTGGGTGGCTTCGCTCCAGCCGTTTTCCGTACGCCGTGAGCCGTACACCTTCCACCGCCAGTCCGACGAGCGCGTGTCATACCAGACCGCGTGCACCAGGCCGTCGGGTCCGATGTGGAGCCGGGGCCGCTGGCTCATCGCGCCGGCGTCGAAGGCGATCTGCTCCGGCGCCGCCCACGCGGCCCCGTCCAGCGACCGGCTCGCCCGCAGCGACACGTTGACCCCGGACGCCGACAACGCCTTGGTCTCCCAGGCCACCACGAACGCCCCGTCGCGGCCGGCGACCACGCTGGGGTGCCGGTCGGCCGCGTTGTCGTGCGGGTTGACCCGGGCGAACGGGCCCCAGTGCCCGCCGGTCCGCACCGCGGCCAGGATTTCCCAGTTGTCGGGTGTGGTGCCGCCGCTCGCCGGCTGCCCGGGCGGCGGGGTGTGGCCGGTCCAGCCCGCGTCGGGGTCGAACCGGTTGTCCTGCCACGCCACGACGACGTGCCCGGAGCGGGTGACCGCGACCGCCGGGAACAGCGACGCCGGATAGATCGGGGACCGGGCGTCGCCGGGGGTGCCCACGACGATCGTCTTGCCGGCCGCCGACAGGTTGACCGGGGCGTTGTCGACGCCGACGACCAGCGCGTAGACGTCGAACGCGCCGCCGCTGTTCTCGGCCCACGCGACGACCGGGTGGCGGCCGTCGAGCAGGGCGATCGCCGGCTGCTCGGCGCGGCCGGTGCCCCGGCTGAGGCGTACCGCGTCCTCGAAGCTGCGGCCCCCGTTGCGGCTGTGACGCAGGTAGATGCCGGGCTGGTGGGGCTGCTCGTGGCCGCGCTCGTCCTGCCACACCACCCACACGTCGTCGCCGCTCGCCGCCACTCGGGGCGCCTTGCCGGTGTCCGAGAGCGTGGTGTCGTGGCCGTCGAGCCGCCGGTGGACGACGGTCGTGCGGTGACCGCGGTGCGCCTGGGCGACGACGTGGATGTCGCGCCCGGAGACGGCCACGTCGGCGAACCCGGCGAACGAGCCGGGGCCGCCGAAGACCGGAGAGGCGTGGTCGTCGGTGCCGGTGGCGGGCGGGATGGCGAGTTCGGGGGCGGGCACCGGCGCGCGGCGGGCCGAGATGAAGACCGGCGAGGTGGCCCCCCGCAGCTGGTCGGGCAGGGCCGGGTCGGCGTCGCGCCCGGACAGGTCGCCGGGCGCGCGCACCTCGACCCGGTACCAGGTGTGGTCGCCGGTCAGCTTCAACGGGAGCACGTGCGTCTCGTCGTCCCCGGCCGGCACGATCGTCGCGACCGGCCCGGCCGTGCGGCCCGGCGAGGCGTACACCAGCACGCGCATGCCCTTCGCCGCCTTGAGGCGAACGCGCAGCGTGGCCCGCTGGGACAGGCCGTGCTCGAGGATGACCTCGTCGCCGCCCATCGCCTCGTAGCGGCCGTCACCGTCCACATCGGCCTCGATGGTGACGAACGGGCCCTCCGGGTTGGCCGAGACGGTGGTGCGTCCGGCCCGCAGCGCGTCGAGGATCGCGCGCACCGAGCGTTCGGCGGCGAAGACCCAGGTGGTCGGGGCGCCCGGCGCGCTGACCGGGCGCAGTTCCTTGAAGTGGCTGTCGCTGGCGCCGACCGCGCCGAAGCGGAAGCCGTGGTTCCACCGGTTCTCGGCGTACTCGATCTCGGTGTCGGGGCCGCTGCTGACGTTCCACACCTCGACCGTGTCGGCGCCGATGACGCTGGCGTTCTCGTTCGGGCCGCCGGCCGTGGTGTATTCGCCGTCGTCGGCGTGCGCGACCGACCACACCGCGTCCTGCGAGTGCGCGTCCCAGACCGACTGCTGCACGTGCCGGAACGGCGCCGAGCCGGCCGGGTTGCCGCCGTCGACGATCTCGTCGACCGCGCCGAGCACGATCGCGTGCGGCGAGCCGTTGGCCTCCTCGCCAGTGATCAGCAGCAGCTTGGAGGACTTCCACAGCGGGTCCCAGTGCTGGTCGAATGTGCGGTGGTCGGTCAGCGGCAGGAACGCCAGGCCCATCGACTCGCCGTACGCGATCTGGTCGCTCACCGGCAGGTTGCCGGGGTCCCGCTGGCCGGACAGCTGGCGCGGGGCGCTGCCGTCCGACGAGTGGTCGTCGTGGACGTGCGTGTCGCCGGGCAGCCAGATCCCCTTCGGGCCGTCGTCGTGGCGCCCGTCGTTGGCCCAAGCGGCAGTACCGGGCAGAAGGGCGCCGGCCACGACCGCGCCACCGGCGGCGATGAACTGCCTGCGGTCAAGTTCCATCTTCGTTTCCACATCCTCGACCGGAAAGTTTGACGATCTTGGACGCTGCCATCGCCTGCGGCCCGGCGCATGAATCCGTGGTGAAGCCCGCATGGCGACCACGCCAGCTACCGGTCGGTATCGCCCTTTGTCATGGACGGCCCGGACCGCGCGCCGTCGACCTGCCCTCATCGCCGTCACCGGGTTGACACCGTCCGGCAGGCTCGGAGCCTGTGCTGAATCCCCGGATCACCGCCCCGGCCGCCGGCCCCTCCGCGCCCGTGCCTCCGACGCCCCTGATCGACGGCGACCTGAGTCAGACCGTCATGGCGGTCCCGACCGCCCACTCCGGCAGCTTCCGGTGGCCGGCGGACAGTCCCGGCCGGCTGATCCGCGAGGCCGCCCGCACCGCCTGCCCGTCGACCGGCTTCTCCCTGACCGCGGTCGCCTCATGACGCCGGCCGAAATCGTCGTCGCCGTGGCCGCCGGCGTGAGCCGCCTGGCCACCGGCGGCCTGACCGACGCCGAGATCTCGGCCGAGGCCTCCCGCCTGGCCCACCTCTACGCCGAGCCGACCGACGTCCGGCACCCCTTCGCCCCTCTGGGTGACCAGCCCCTCCGCACCCGCGACGACCTGCGCCGCCATTTCGCCGCGATCCCCGCCCAGCTGCGCGGCGTAACCCGCTTCGAACCGGTCGGCCAGGTCCACCGGACCACCGACCCCGAGCTGGTCATCTACGAGTTCAGCTACGTGGGTGTCGCGCAGGACCGCCCGTTCGACATCCCCTGCCTCTTCGTGACCCGCGTCCGCGACGGCCAGATCGTCGAGTCGCGCGACTACGCCCATCACGTGGCCCAGGCCCGCGCGTTCGGCCATCTACAGGCCTTGATCGGCGCGCTGGCCGCCGAGGACGGCTGACCCCACAGTCCTTTCCGACCGCGCGTCAGACCGAAGCCCGCGCGCCTCACCGCCTCTAATCCATCCTAGGATCCTGGGTTGTTCGCCGCGACACTCCTCCTCAGACCGGGAAGTCCGTCGTGGCGGCCAGCGCCCGCCCCTCCTCGACCTCCCGCAGCCGCCCGGTCAGCGCGGCCCGCACCGCCTCATAGGCATCGCTCCCGAGCACCACCCGCCGCGGCGCGGGCGACACCGAAGCGGACGCGATGATCGCCGCGGCCACCCGCACCGGGTCTCCGGGCGCCGCACCGGTCAGATTCCCGCCCGACCCCTCGATGTACCGCCGCACGTCCCCGACCACCGTTCCCGCATAGGCCGTGGAAGCCGGCGCAATCGACAGCGCCGCCCCGAATCCCGTCCGCACGCTCCCCGGCTCGACCATCGTCACCCCGATCCCGAACGGCGCGACCTCCCCCACGATCGACTCCAGGAACCCCTCGACCCCCCACTTGCTCGCGTGATAGAGGCTCGCCCCCGGGCTGCTGATCTGCGCCCCCATCGTCGACGTCTGGATGATCCGCCCGCCGCCCTGCGCCCGCAGGAACGGCAGCACCGCCCGCACCAGCTGGATCGGCCCGGTCATGTTGACCGCGACCTGCTCCGCGATCGGCTCGTCGGTCAGCTCCTCGGCCGCCCCGACCGCACCCCGCCCGGCGTTGGAGAACACCACGTCGATCCGTCCCAGCTCTCCGAACGCCCGCTCCACAACCCCGCGCATCCCGGCCCGTGTCGGTCACGTCCAGCTCCGCTGTCCAGACGCTTTTCCCGTACGCCTCAGCCAGCTCCGTCAACCGCCCGGCGTCCCGGGCGGTGGCCGCCACTCGATGCCCGGCGGCCAGCAGTTGCCCGGTCACCTCCCGTCCGATCCCCGCCGACGCTCCCGTGACCAGCCACTGCGCCATCTCCGCACCCCTCACTCAATTCCAACCGGATGGTTGTTTTGAAGTTAGAGGGCCCGCGTCGGCAAGTCAACCATCCAGTTGGTTTCTATCTGGAAGCGGGAGATCCGGTCACGGGCGCCTCGCAGGGTTGCGGGGCCGAAGCTCCGCTACGCTCCAGCACAGCGCCGAAATTCTGCGGATCGCGCGCGGTCGTCGGCACGTGGCGTTCGATCGGCGAGTCGCGGGACGCCGGCGTGGTCACCTGGCCGGTGAGATCGCCGACCCCGCCGCCGCCAAGCGGGTCGTCGGCGCGGCGCCGGAGCACTTCGGCCGGGTCGACACGCTGATCAACAACGCCGGCGTCGTCGCGGCGAAGCCGTGCACCGAGCAGGACTTCCCGTGGCTGGTCAGCGTCAACCTGGCCGGCTTCTTCCCCATGACCCGGCCGGCGGTCCCGCACATGCTCGCCCAGGGCGGCGGCCACCTCGTACAGCTCACCACCAGCCGGGCCGACCAGGCCAACCACAACCTCCCGGCCCCGGTGGCGATGCTGGCCAAGGGCGGCCCGCAGCGGTTTCTCCTCGGCCAGCCGCCGCGGGGCCCGGCGGACGGCGTCGTCGGCCAGCGCGGGCAGCCGGCGCGCGGCCTCCCCCGGCGGACGGCCTCGTCGGCCAGCCTGCCGCAGGCCCGGCGGACGGCGTCTCGGCCGGCGCGGGCAGCCAGCGCGCGGCCTCCCCCGGCGGACGGCCTCGTCGGCCAGCGCGAGCAGCCAGCGCGCGGCCTCCAACAACGACCGCCCGGAGGCCGCCAGCGCCCGGCGGTCGCGCGTCAACAGCGGCACGCCGATGATCTGCTGCGACAGGGCCGGACCGGAGATGTGCAGCCGCGTGGCTGCCCGCCCGAAGTGGAGTCCCGCCGCGAAGCGCTGGAGCTGCCGCAGTTCCGCCCGGCTGACCTACGTGTCAGGCTCCCCGGGCGACCGCGGGTCCGGCGCCCGGGATGATCAGTGGGTGGCTGATCTGATCGAGCACCTGGAGTCGTTTCTCGGGCCGATGTCGGGCGCGAGCCGGGGCGACGAGACCACCCCGGACGGCGTACACGTGGCCTGGTTCCCCGACCGGCCGTTCACCGGCGTGACCACGCTGGTCACCGTCGGATTGTCGCGGCGCCACCTCGGCCTGCCGAACGGCGACGCCCTGCACCACGAGCTGCTGATGCACGTGCCGAACGGTGACTATCCGGCCCGGGCCGCCGGGCTGTTGTTCCAGGTCGCCGGCGAGATGGTGCGCCGGGGCACCGCCTTACGGCACGCGCAGGTGATCGGCCCGCGGGGACCGCTGTTCCCGAGCGGTGACGTGACCGCGCTGGTGGCGGTCAGCCCCCGCTATCTGCCCGAGGACTTCGAGGTCTGCCACGTCGACGACTCGGTGCCCGTGGTCATGACGTGGCTCGTCCCGATCACCACCGGCGAGGCCGAGCTGGTTCGCCGCGACGGCTGGGCGGCGCTCGAGCGGGCGTTCACCGCCGAGGATCCGGATCTTTCCGATCCGGCCCGGCCGCCGGTGACGCTGAACGGGACCGACAGCTAGCACCCAGCCGGCGGGTCAGCGCCCGCGCCGCCACCGCAGCGGCCCCGGCCGCACGCTCCACCACACACGACGCCACCACGGCATCTGCTCCCGCAGCGCCGAGGCGTAGGCAACGACCTGCTGCCCGGCCCGCTCCGCCTGCCCGCTGTCGGCCGCACCGGGCGCGAACCCGACCGTGTTGACCCCGGCCACCAGTTCGTCCAGGGGCGGAAGCGAGTCCGGATGCTCCAGCGTCGCGATCCCACCTTCTTCCGGGCTCGCAGCAACGGCGGAGGGAGCAGCCCGCCGCAGCCCGCCGCGCCGCGACTGCACCGGCGTGGCCGCGTAAGACGCCGCCTCGGTGGCCGCCAGATGCGGCGGTACCGGCCGACCGGCCAGCCGCAGCGCGTCCGTGAATTCCGCCCACGCGCCCTCGATCCGGGCGTCGGGCGGCCCCTCGAACAGCCTTCGGCGGCGCAGCGACCGCCGCAGAAGCACGATCACGCCGGCCCCGGCCAAGATCAGCACGACAACCGACCCCGAGGCGCCGGAAGCCACGGCCACCCCCGACGGGCCTCCCCCGCCCGCCGCCGCCCGCGCCGACGGCGCCACCGGGGCCGACGCGGTCGGCGCGCTGGCCGGCGGCGTCGACGGATCGGTGGGCGGTGTCGACGGCTTCGGCGTGAAGTCCTCCTCGACCGGCCGCGGGTCGTTCGACTTCGGCATCGGGTCGAACGCCACCCAGCCCAGGTCGTCGAACAGCACTTCCGGCCACGCGATCGCGTCGGCCGCCGTCACCTCGCCCCCGGCGGCCGGCGCGTCGAACCCGACCACGACCCGCGACGGCAGCCCGTCCAGCCGGGCGAGCAGCGCGAACGACGCCGCGAACTGCTCCGACGTGCCCCGCTGGCCGCCCTGGCCGCGCGGCCCGAACAGGAAGAACTGCAGGTTCGGGTACGCGTGCCCGCTCGGCGCGTCCGCCACCTTGCGATAGTGCGACGACAGGAAGTCCTCGATCGCCGACGCCCGGTCGTAGGGCGCCCCGTTCCCGTCCTCCATCTGGTCGGCGAGCCGCCGGATCTCGTCCGGCAGGTTCGGCGCGACCGCCAGGTAACGGGCCACCGACGGCCCGCTCGGCGTCGAAGCACCCGGCAGTTCGTTGAGGTCGGGCGTCTGCACCACCGACGTGACCGTGTAACGCAGCGCCGCGGTCAGCCCCTCGGGCCGGATCAGGGTGCCGGTGGCCTGGTCGAACGCCACCCGCGCCCCCTGCACGGCATCCGGCGTCGGCACTACCGGCAGGAGGCGACCGGTGAGGCCCTGGACCGTGATGCTCTCGCGTACCTCGGAAACGTCCGCGCCCGCAAGGCGCGGCTCCTGCGGAAGCACCCGCCCGGCATTGCGGTAGGTCGCCCCGACTTTCCAGGTCACGCCGTCGTAGTCGGGCATCACCGCGAGCCGCAGCCGCACCGTCCTGGTCTTCGGCGGCGGCGGTGTCACCGGCCCGACCGTCAGCAGCTGCTGGTCGGGGCTGAGCGCCCAGCCGGAGATCCGGTTGAGCGGGCTCTCGTCGAGGCTGTCCACCTGCGGCGGTTGCACGTACTGCCGCGGGTCGACCGGCTGGGCCGCGACCTTCGCGCCGATCCAGGGCCCGACGGCGACCACCAGGCCGAGCACCACGACCAGGCCGGCCGCTGCGCCGGCCAGCGCTCTTCCCCGTACGGCCGCGCGCGTCCTCGCCGAAACCTCGCGCAACGCGCCGGCGTCGGCGGGCCGGGCGCTGACCGCGAGGGCAGCGACCGCGAGCCCGGCGAACGTCAGGGTCGGCCAGCCCGCCGCCCCCGCGTTCGGCCCGACCACGTAGAGCGCCGCCACGTAGAGCACCACGGCCGGCGTGATCCCGAACAGCACCCGCCCGGCCCGCACCGCGATCTCAGTCCCGGCCAGCCCGGCCAGCCACGCCGCGATCACCGGCACGATCACCGTGTCCGGCGTCGGCTCGACCGGAATCATCGCCGTGAGCAGCCGCGGAATCCCGTTGACCAGCGAATCCCCCGCGATGTGAGCGAACGTCCCGCCGGCGTCGGCGCGTTGCGCCGAGATCCACAAGGCCAGGATCCCGTACGCCGCGAGCGCCGCAACCGAAAGCGGCGCCACCGTCGCCGACGGCAGCCTCCTGGTCGCCGCCCCGATCCCGACCGACCCGACCGCCGCCCCCGCCACCAGCTCGGCGACCAGCGGCCCGGCGAAGATCCGCCCGAGCGCGACCCCGCTCAGCGCGATCATCCCGGCCAGCGCGAGCGCGACCACCGCCGGCCGCACCCACCTCACCATCCGCCCACCCCTGGAGCGGCGACCGTCCGCCCTACCATCCGCGCACCCCGTCCCAGGCCGCCGCGAACTCCTCGCCGCTCTCCGTCTCGATGACGATCAGGCCGTCGCCACCCGACACCGGCGCCGCATCCCGGTCGCCGAACAGCCCGGCCATCACCACCGGATACGGCCCGCGCAGCCCGCTGACCTCGCCGAGGTCCTTCCGGCCGCCCGGCCCGGTGAGGAAGACGAGCGTGTCGCCGAGCCGCTGGGTGCGCATCCGCCGCAGCGTCCGGGTGAGGTCGCCGCCGAGCAGCGTGGCCTCGGTGAGCACGTCGAGGAAGGGCCCGCTCTCCACGGTCGACACCAGGTGCAGGCTGACCGGCACGTCCTCCCGGACCGCGGCCGCGACCACCGACGCCGCCGCCTCGCAGGCCGCCTCGAACGAGTCGGCCGTGCCGTCCCTGACCTCGGGATGCGCTACGGCCCGGTCGTCGAGCAGCACCACGATCGTCGGTTCCGCGGTGTCCAGCTGCTCGCGCACCATCAGCTCACCGACCTTGGCCGAGCTCCGCCAGTGCACCCGCCGAAGCTCGTCGCCGACCACGTACTCCCGCAACGAGTCGAACGTGATCGTCCCCTGCGGCACCTTGTCGATCCGCCCGTCCAGGCTGCGGGCCATCCCCGCCGGGACCGCCCGCAGCAGGTGGATCCGCGGGTGCACCCACACCGACGCCGTCTCCCCATAGGTCCGCGCCAGCGTGACGAGCCCCAGCGGGTCGCCCCGGGTGACCCGCAGCGGCCCGACCGCGACAACCCCGCGCCGAGTGGTCGGCACCGGATAGCGGGCGGTCGTGTCCTTCCCCGGCCGCAGCCGGAGCAGCGGCACCGGCACCGCGTCGTGCCCGCACCGGTCGGTGGCCACGAGGTTGGCCGCCCGAACCCGGCTCGTGTTGCGCACCGTCAGCGTCATCTCGGCCGGCTCCCCCCGCGCGACCCGATCCGGGTCGGCGACGCGCTCGACCCCGAGCACGGGCCGCCAGACCGCGAAACCCACCGCGCACACGACCGCGACAGCGGCGGCAGCCCCCAGCAGGGCCAAATCGGGGTAGCCGAACGCAAACCCACCCCAGAGCAACACCACGGCAGCCACCACGACCCCGGTCCCCCGGGCCGTGATCCCCCGCCGAGGCACCCGAATCCGCGCCGCCACCAGCCGACCCTCACCGGCCGCCGCAGCGCCCCCAGCAGCAGCCGAACCGCCGAGACCCGCCCCATCACCCGCCGGACCACTCTCGGCCGCCGAGCTGCCCCCGACCGCCGCACCGCCCCCGACCGCCGAGCTGCTCCCAACCGCCGAGCTGCCGGCCGCCGAGTGACTCCTGGCCGCAGCGCTACTTACCGCCGAGCCTTTCCCCGCCGCAACGCCACCGACCGCCGAGCCGTTCGCCGCCCCAGCGCCACCAGCCCCCGGGCCGCTTCTGACTGCCGCGCTGCCGCTTCCGGCCGCCGCGCCACCAGCTCCCGGGCCGCCTCCGGCCGCCGCGCCACCAGCTCCCGAGCCGCTTGCGCCTGCCCTGCCACCAGCTCCCGAGCCGCCTCGGGCCGCCACGCCACCAAAAGTCGAGCCGCCACCGGCCCCGGCGCCACCAGTCGCCGAGCGGTTGCCGTCCGCCGCGTTCTGCTCCCCGTCGCCCCCGATCACCGCACTTCTTCCTCCCAACCACCCGCAGCCCACGCTCGGCGGAAGCCGCTCGCAGCGCACGCTCGGCGGAAGCCACCCGCAGCCCACAGTCGCCGGAAGCCGCGCGGGGCCGGGCCGCTGCCGGCCGGCGGAGCGCAGCCGGC
>NZ_JBFBAD010000141.1:0-24490 GCF_040682075.1 Actinoplanes sp. NPDC051411
CCCGGGTACGCCGTGGAGGCGCTCGTCGAGCAGCCGCTGCCCTGGAGTCTCGGCGACGTCCTGCGCCGGCAGGTCGACGACCTCGACCCGGTCAGCCGCCGCGTCGTCGAAGCGGCCACCGTGCTCGGCCACCGCATCCCGTTCGACCTGCTCGCCGGCGTCACCGGCACCGGCGAGGACGAGCTCATCGGGGTGCTGCGCGACCTGGTCACCCGGGGTGTCCTGGTCGAGTCGGGCGACGACGAGTTCGCCTTCCGGCACGCGCTGGTGCGCGAGGCGATCGCCGACCAGATGCTCGGCCGGCAGCGCCGCCGCCTGCACGAGGCCGCGCTCGACGTGCTCCTGAGCGGCGGCGGCTCCGATCCGGCCATGGTCGCCCACCACGCCCGGGGCGCCGGCCGATACGCCGACATGATCGACGCGGCCCGCCGGGGCGCCGAGCTCTACCTGTCGATCGGCTCGGCCTACCAGGCGCTGCAGCTGGCCGAGATGGGCCTCGACGAGGCGCCCGACGACCCGGCCCTGCTCGCCGCGGCGGCCCGCGCGGCCTGGCTGGCCGGCCTGCTCGACGACGCGCTGCGCTACGGCCGCCGCTGGCGCGACCTCGCCGGCCGGCCCACCGACCGGGCTGAGGCCCTCTACGTGCTGGTGCGCATCGCCTGGGAGTCCCGCGACACCGACGAGACGAGCGCGTTGACCCGCGACATCGAGACCCTGATCGCGGAACTGCCGCCCGGCGCCGCCCAGGCCCGGGCGATGACCGCGATCGCGCAGTCGGCCTACCTGCGGGACGACCTCGACGCCGCGCTGCTCTGGTCCGATCGCGCGCTGGCCCTGGCGACCGAGTTCGACCTGCCGGCGGTCCGCATGGCCGCGCTGGTCGAGAAGGGCGCGACGCTCACCGACCGCCCGCAGACCGCGGCCGAGGGCCGGGAGATCCTGTCCGCGCTGGTCGACGAGGCCGAGAAGGCGGGCGAGTGGGTGCTGGCGGCCCGCGCCCTCAACGTCCTGGTGCAGGGCGAGCCGCCCAACGACCCGGCCGAGCACGCCGAAACCCTGGAACGGATGCGGACCGACGCGGAAAGGGCCGGCTTCGAATCGCTCGCGGTGGCCACCTACTTCCAGGGGCAGGCCCGGCTCGCGCTGCGGGCCGGCGACCTGTCGGCCGCGATCGCCGCCCTCGAGGACGGGCGCGAGCAGGACCGCAACTACCTCCGCCGCGGCCGCTGGGCCGACTACCACGGCATCTTCCTGGCCGGTCTCTATCTGGAAGCGGGCGAGCTCGACCGGGTCGAGGAGATCATCACCGATCTGGCGACTCTGCCCACCAACACGCCGCCGACGATCCCCGGTCTCGCGTTCCACCTCGCCTGCCGGCGCCACGACCTGCCGGCCGCCTCCGTCGCCCTCGACCAACTGGTCGAGGCGCTGGCCGGCCAGACGTGGCGCAGCGGCGAGCAGGCCCACGACCTCATCTCGGCCGCGCTCGAACTGGGCCTGCCGGCGCCCCGGCTCGACGAGATGGCCGCGACGCTGCTCGACTTCGACGTCTGGGACGCCTTCCGGACGCTGGTCGACTCCCAGCTGGCGGAGGCGCACGGCCGCCACGCCGAAGCGCTCGAGGGCTACCTTTCGATCGCCGAGGCGCACATCCTCAGCCCGTACATCCGGGGCACGGTCCGCGTCGGCATCGCCCGCTGTCTGCTGGCCGCCGACCGGCGGGCCGAGGCGACGGCCGAGGCTTCGGCGGCCGAGACGCTGCTGGCGTCCTGGCGCGGCTGGCGGGTGACCCAGCTCGACCAGGTCCGCGCCCAACTCGGTATGGCACCGGCCGGCGCGGAGGCCGCCGTGACCGGACCGGCCGCGCTGACCCCGCGCGAGCGGGAGGTAGCGCTGCTGATCAGCGACGGCCTGACCAACGCGGAGCTGGCCCGCCGCCTCTACATCTCCCCGAAGACGGCCGCGGTCCACGTCGGCAACATCCTGCGCAAGCTGGGCGTCCCCTCCCGGGCCGACGTGGAGGCCGCCCTCAAGCCCTAGCTGTTCTCTGACGCTTCAAGAACTCCGAAGCTGGAGCACCGGCTCGGCGGGTTTTGATACGTTTTGCCGGTGAAGCGCAGAGCGTTGCTCGCTGCTGCCCTCCTGTCGGCACTGGCCGGGTGTGGCACCGACAAGAAGGCGAGCGGAGTCGCCTCGGCGCTCGACCTGTGGTGCTGGCCGGGTGGGCTGGGCCCGCAGACCGTCACGGCCGCGGTGAAACAGTTTCCCGGGCTCACGACGAGGATTGTCGACGGCGACTACCTCAAGGCGCTGATGCCCGTGCTCGGCGGCAAGCCGGCGCCCGCGATCGCCGGCATCAAGGGTGAGGACGTCACGACCGTTCTGCCCCGGGCCGACCTGTTCGTCGATCTGAACACGCTCGGGGCGGGCGCGCTGCGGAACGAATACCTGGACTGGAAGTGGCAGCAGGGCAGCACGCTCGACAACCAGCTGATCGGCTTCCCGATCGACATCGGGCCGACGGCGATGTTCTACCGGGCCGATCTGTTCGAGAGGGCTGGGCTGCCGGGCGATCCGGCGGACGTCGCGCGGCAGATCCCGGACTGGGCCGCCTTCCTGAACGCCGGCACCAAGCTGAAAGCCAGGAACGTCAAGCTGATCGCCAACGCCTGGGAGCTGTTCTCGGTCTGCTGCCAGCAGCAGAGCAGACGGTTCGTCAACGAGAGCAACCAGTACGTCGGCGACAGCGCGGAGATCCATACGGCCTGGGACATCGCGGTCGAGACGATCCAGCGGGGGCTGACCGCCGGAATCGCCAACGACGACAAGCGCTGGACCGGCCTGTTCGATCACGGGCAGGTGGCCACCGATTCGGGGGCGGCCTGGCACGCGGCCGACATGGTTCAGGCCGCGCCCGCCACGAAGAGCAAGTGGCGGGTGGCGAACGGGGCCGCCGACGGGGCCAACATCGGCGGCTCGTTCCTCGCGGTGCCGGCCAACGGGGGCGACCATCAGACGGCGTTCCAGGTGATCAAGTGGCTTCTGTCGCCGGAGAACCAGGCCAGGATGTTCGCCGAGGCGGCGCTGTTCCCGTCGGCTCCGGCGGCGTACAAGATGCCCGAGCTGGTCGCTCCCGATCCGTTCTTCGGGGGCCAGCGCACCACCGAGGTCTTCGCCGTGTCGGCGGCGAAGAAGAAGCGGTCGTTCCAGGCGCCGGCCGACGAGGAACTTCAGCGGGTCTTCGCCGATCAGCTGCGGGCGCTGACCGCGGGCAGCGTCAACGCGGCGACCGCGTGGAAGACCGCGGTCGCGAACGGCCGGGCGAAGGCGCAGAGCCTGGGCGTGCTAACTCAGTGAGCCCTGGACGTCCTCGAGCGGGCGCAGGTGGGCGGGCGCGTTCGTGACCAGATCGTCCACGATCTTCCTGGCCCACACCGCCCGGGTGCCGGCGGAGGCCTGCCACGACCGGATCGCCGGCACGTCGGCCGCCCGGATCGGTTTTCCGGGGGTGACCAGCCAGCCCTCGGGGAGCGCGTCGCCGCGGGCCGCGGCGGCCTGCAGCCGGCCGGCGACGGCGCCCTGGACATACAGCTCGGGCGAGACGAGCGCGAAGCCTCCGGTACGCACGGCGGCCAGCGCCATGTCGTCGAGTCCGAAGCCGCCGGCCAGCCAGCCGCCGCCGGAGCTCGCGCGCAGCCGGGCCAGCGTCGCGGCGTCGTTGTCGCCGAGGCCGACGAACGCGACGGCGTACGGATTGGCCCGCAGCAGCGTCGTCCAGGCCTCCTGGCTCGCCGCCGGGTCCTGCTTGGTGTCGAACGGCCCGAGGATGTTCAGCCGGGGCCGGACGCGGTTGAGCCAGTCGCGGACGCCCGCGCCGCGCCGGTCGAGTTCCAGGGCACCCGGCACCGAGGTGCCCAGCACGATCGTCCCCCGCATGCCGAACGGGATCATCGTGGCCAGCTGCTCGCCCAGCATCTGGCCGAGCCGGTAGTCGTCGTTGCCGATGTACAACCGGATGCCGGAGCCGAGCGCGGGCGGCGTGTGCACCGCGATCACCCGCGGGCCGCCGGCCGGGGCCAGCAGCTCCGGGTTCCAGGTGAACAGCGAGACCCCGGTCCGCCCCTCGTCGAGCACGTCCCGGGCCGTCGCCAGCTGGGTGGTGGTGTCGCCGACCGCCGAAGCGCGCTCGCTGGACTCGACGCCGGGCACCTCGGCGGCGCCGGCCTCGAACCCCATCGCCATCTCCTGGGCGTAGCCGAGCGACGCGTCGGCGACCAGGAAGGTCACGGCCGGGTTCCGCGCCACGTCGCGACGGGAGACGTCACCGCCCAGGGACAGCCCCGTCGCCATCACGGCCACCGCCGCCACCATGGGCACCACCCGCATTGGACCGTCCCTTCCCGTACGCGCTGACCCCCCACTGTTCGGCGCCGCCGAGAAGAAGACGAGTGCCGGACGGGTGCGATCCTCATCCGCCCGGCCCGGCGGCCGATTCAGACCTGCGTCAGAGTCACGGCCGGCGGAGGGTACTGAGCGGATGCGGACGTCGTGGGTACGGCGCCGGGCGGTGGCCCGCGGCGCGATCGTCGCGCTGGTCACCGGCCTGATGCTGCTCGCCGGCCTGGCCACGGTCAGCATCGAGAACACCGCCCGCGCGACCGCCCGGATCGCCGCCTCGGAGAAGACCACCCAGCAGTGGGGTCAGGTCTATCTGCGCATCGGCATCGAGTACGAGCAGCTCGTCGACTTCGTGCGGGCGGACAGCGCGGTCGGGCGCGAGCCGCTGATCGCCTCGATCGGGTCGGCCGAGGAGAACCTGCGCTGGCTCAACGCGCACGGCGGGCCGTCGGAGACGTTCCAGGCGCAGACCCTGCAGAACACGTACGGCGGATACAGCTACACGCTGCACGATCTGGTGCACGCCCAGGCGTACGGGGACCGCAAGCAGATGCTGCTCGACGCCGAGCAGGCGTCGCTGAGTGCTTCCGCCCTGCGCAAGCAGGCGTCGGCGAACATCGCCCGCAACAACCTGGCCGGCGCCGCCCTGCTGGCGGGCACCCAGAGGTCCAATCACCGGCTGCTGGTCGCGGTCGGCGTGATCTCGGGCATCGACCTGATCGTGGTGCTGTTCTGCGCCTTCGTTCTGGTCGCCTACCAGCGCAACACCGAGCGGCAGGCGCGAGAGAGCCGGCACCGCGCGGCCCACGACGGCCTCACCGGCGTCGCGAACCGCAGTCTGCTGACCGAGAAGCTGGACCAGGCGATCGAGGGCGGCAAGGCCGGCCTGCTGCTGCTCGACCTGAACCGCTTCAAGGAGGTCAACGACACCCTCGGCCACCACGCCGGCGACGTGCTGATCCAGGAGGTCGCCCGGCGCCTGGTGGCCTCGGCCCGGCACTACGACACGGTGGCCCGGCTGGGCGGCGACGAGTTCGCCATCGTGCTGCCGGATGTGACCTCAACCGAGGATCTGCTGAGGCTGGGCCAGCGCATTCTGACCGCGCTCTGCCTGCCGGCCGAGGTCGACGGCGTGACGGTCGACGTGAGCGCCAGCATCGGCGCCTCGCTGTTCCCGGTTCAGTCGGCCAACGCGGCCGAGCTGCTTCAGCACGCCGACGTGGCGATGTACGCGGCCAAGCGTGGCCATCTGGGCGTGGCGGTCTACGACCCGCGGTCGGACGAGAACAGCTTCGAGAAGCTCGCCGTCGTGGGCGATCTGCGCCGCGCCATCGAGAACGGCGAGCTGGAGTTGCACTACCAGCCGAAGGTGCGGGTCTCCGAGCGTACGGTCTGCGGCGTCGAGGCCCTGGTCCGCTGGCGGCACCCGGTGCGGGGCCTGGTCTTCCCGGACCAGTTCATCCCGGTCGCCGAGCAGAACGGCCTGATCCGCCCGCTGACCGACGCGGTGCTGCGGATCGCCCTGGCCCAGCAGCGGACGTGGCGCGAGGGCGGCCGGCGCATCTCGGTCGCGGTCAACGTGGGTGCCGACTGCCTTCTCGATCCGGCGTTCACCGACCGCCTGCGCGAGCTGATGGCGGCCCACGGCACCGTGCCGGAGGACCTGACGGTCGAGATCACCGAGGGCGCGGTCATCGCCGATCCGGTTCAGGCCGCCGCCGTGCTGAGCGAGATCCGGGCGATCGGCGTCCGCGTCTCGATCGACGACTTCGGCACCGGCTATTCGTCGATGAGCTACCTCCAGGAGATGCCGCTGGACGAGCTGAAGATCGACCGTCGGTTCACCTCCCGCGTCGACGTGACGGCCAGCGGCCGGGCGATCGTCGGCGCGATCGCCGACCTGGCCCACGCGCTCGACCTCGAGGTGGTGGCCGAGGGCGTCGAGGACGAGTCGGTCATGACCGCCCTGGGGGAAATCGGATGCGAAAGCGCGCAGGGCTGCTACATGTGCCGACCGCATCCGGCCGATGTCGTGCTGGAGTGGATCAAGCAGCAGGGGGCCGAGGTCTTCGCCTGAGAAAGGCCTGGCCCGAAAGTCTTGACGAACGGCTTTGTTAACGTTCACAGTGACATCGACGTACGCCTCTTGGTGACGGGACGGTGACATGAGGACGTTCATCGCGATCACAATGACGTTGATCACGACCATGTTCGGCGGGGCCACGGCGGCACAGGCCGCCCCACCAGGCGCGGCCATGGCGACACAGACCGCCTCGCCGGGCGGCCCCTGCGACATCTACGCCGCCGGCGGCACCCCGTGCGTCGCCGCGCACAGCAGCACCCGGGCCCTCTACGCCTCCTACAACGGCCCGCTCTACCGGGTGGAACGCCTCTCCGACCGGGCCGAGAAGAACATCGGCGTGCTGAGCCGAGGCGGATACGCCGACGCGGCCGCGCAGGACCGGTTCTGCGCCGACACGACCTGCCTGATCACCACGCTCTACGACCAGTCACCCATGCACAACGACCTCACCCAGCCGCCTCGCGGCGGCTTCAGCGGCCCGGCCATGGGCGGTTACGACAATCTGCCGGTCGCCGACCTGGCGCCGATCACGATCGGCGGCCACAAGGCGTACGGGGTCTTCATCGCCCCCGGCATGGGTCTGCGGGACAACGACACGCGCGGCATCGCCGTCGACGACCAGCCCGAGGGCATGTACTGGATCGTCGACGGGCAGCACTTCAACGGCGGCTGCTGCTTCGACTACGGCAACACCGAGATCGACAGCCGGGACGACGGCAACGGCACCATGGAGACCAGCTACTTCGGCACCGCCAGCGCCTGGTACCACGGCAACCCGCCCGGGCCGTGGATCATGACGGACCAGGAGAACAACCTGGTCGGCTGCGTCAACCCGGGCAGCACCTCGAAGCTCTGCCCCAACCTGCCGAGCATCACCTCCCGATTCGTGACCGCGGTCGCCAAGGGCGAACCCCATCACTGGGCCTCCCTCGGCGGCGACGCCCAGCAAGGCCCGTTGGCGACGATGTTCGACGGGCCGCGGGTCGACGCGAGCTACGACCCGATGCGCAAGCAGGGCGGCATCGTGCTCGGCAACGGCGGCGACAACAGCAACAGCTCCCAGGGCACGTTCTACGAGGGCGTGATGACGGCCGGTTACCCGAGCGACGCGGTCGACCAGAAGGTCCAGGCCGACGTCGTGGCCGCGAAATACGCGCTGCCACAGCTGACTCTGGGTGCGGGCCTGCGGACTTTCGCTCCCGGTGAGAGCAAGGACGTCGTCGAGACGTACACCGACAACGCCGCCGGCCCGGCGGCGAACGTCGAGCTCAGCCTCTCCGTGCCCCCGGGTTGGAAAGCCCGGGCGACCGGCCCGGCGAGGTTCCGGTCGGTCGCGCCCGGCCAGAGCGTGAGCACCACCTTCACGGTCACGTCGGCCCGGTGGGCCTTCAACGGCGACATCGTCGGCCGGGCCTCGACCGACGGCCGGCGGCTGATCGCCACCACGGCCGCGAAGGTACGCAACGTCAGCCCGATCACCGTCAACGAGTTCCGCGTCGGCACCGGCACGGATCCCACTGATTCCTACATCGAGCTCCACAACGCGAGTGACCGGAGCGTCGACCTTTCCGGCTGGACCCTGACCGAGCACCCGACCCAGCAGGCCGTCTCCTCGACGATCACCCTGCCGGCCGGCACGCGGATCGCCGCCCACGGGCAGTATCTGCTCGGCCTGTCGACGTCCGGCCTCGCCGCCCCGGCGCGCAAGGGCGACACGACCGTCAATGTCCGCAGCACGACCGGCCTCAACGTCGGCGACTCGGTCGTGATCGGCACCGACGTCGCCAAGATCGCCGGCATCCCGGCCGGCGGCGCCTCCGGCCCGCGGGCCGCCGGAAAGCTCGGCAACGCGGTCAAGCTCAACGGCTCCGACGAGTACGTCAGCCTGCCCACCGGCATCGTCAGCGGGCTGTCCGACTACACCGTCTCGGCCTGGGTCAACCCGTCCTCCGACGACACCTGGGCGCGCGTCTTCGACTTCGGGCGCGGAACCTCGGCCAACATGTTCCTGACCGTCGACGGCGGCGGGAGCGGGCTGCGCTTCGGCATCACCACGGGCGGCAACGGCGCCGAACAGGACCTCACCGGCGGCGGCCAGCTTCCGCTGAACACCTGGTCGCACGTCGCGGTGACGCTGTCCGGCACCACCGGCACGCTCTACCTCAACGGCACGCCGGTCGCCACCAGCGCGAACATGACCCTGAAGCCGTCCGCGCTCGGCAACACCAACCAGAACTGGATCGGCCGCTCGCAGTACCCCGACCCGTTCCTCAACGCCACCGTCGACGACTTCGCCATCTACGACCACGCGCTGTCGACCGCCGAGGTGGCCGCCCTCGCCGGTGGCACCGCCGCGGCGGGCAACGTCGCCGACTACAAGTTCGACGAGGCCACCGGGGGCACCGCGCTCGACTCGTCCGGCAACGCCCGCAACGCGGCGATCGTCAGCGCCGGCTCGGCCGCCACCGCGAGCACCCCGCTCTGGCAGCCCACCCCGGACGGCCCGATCACCATTCCGGCCCGGTCGACCAACGTGCCCGTGACCAGCACGGCCGGTTTCAAGGTCGGGCAGAAGGTGTCCATCGGCTACGGCGCCCGGCTCGAGGTCGCCACGGTGACCGCGGTCGGCAAGGCCGGCACCCAGGCCCGGCTCTCGGCACCGGCGGCGGCCGGCGCGACCACGATCAAGGTCACGTCCACCGCGAACATCACGGCCGGCGACAAGATCCGGCTCGACATCGACAAGCGGATCGAGACGGTGACCGTCGCGGCGGTCGCGCCGGGCAGCCTGGACCTGACCGCGCCGCTCAAGTTCGCCCACTCGTCCAACCTGCCCTTCAGCTCCCGGGGAACCGGCATCAGCTTCACCCCGGCGACCCGTTACCCGCACTCCAGCAACGAGCCGGTGCAGGCGCTGGGCGGCGGGATCGTCCTCGACCATCCGCTGGCCCACGGGTACCCGCTCAACACGCCGGTCCGCGACTCCGCGGTGACGACGGCGGGCTACCAGGGAACGCCGGCCCCCGACCAGTGGTTCGGCGGCCCCGCCCTCTCCACCGGCGCCGGCACCATGGTGCTGCGCGACCCGCACGGGCTGGTCGCCGACAGCCTCAACTACGGCCTCCTGGTCGATCCGTGGGCGGCCGAGGGGACGTGCGCGGTCAGCACCCCGCCGCTCGACCGCAGCGCGAGCCGCTTCCCGGACGGCACCGACACCGACAGCAACTGCAACGACTTCATCACGTCCAAGGCCACGCCGGGCGCATCCAACCTGCTCGCCCTCGACCCCGGACCGCGGGTCTCCCTGCAGAACGGGTCGGCCTTCATCAAGCACGACGACGCCGACGACCTGGTCGTCACCGGCCCGGTCACCACTTCTCTCGACAAGCAGGACGCCACCTGGGTGCAGACCGCCGGCCTGGCCGACCCGAGCTGCTTCTCGTTCGAGTCGGTCAACAAGCCCGGCAGCTACCTGCGGCACCAGAACTTCCAGTTCCACCTGCAGCCCAGCGACGGCAGCACGTTGTATGCCCAGGACGCGACGTTCTGCCGGCAGGGTTCGTCGTTCCGGTCGGTCAACTTCCCCGACCACTTCATCCGGGTCTTCGACAACCTGGTCTACCTGGCCGTCAGCGGGGGTACCAACCCGTGGGACACCGCCACCTCGTTCACCACCGATTCGACCTGGCAGGTGGCCCCGCCCTGGGCGCCCGCGCCATGATCGAGGTATGACGTCAGGCCGTTTCGCTCTCCGCCAGTCCTCCCCTCTCACTCGCCCGGAGTCCGTGCTGAGTGGGGAGCACTGGCGGATCAGCGTTCTGCTCGACGGCCTGGTGCGGCTCGAATGGAGCGAAGACGGAGGTTTCGAGGACCGTGCCTCCACCTTCGCCGTCCGCCGCGATCTGGACACTCCGCGATTCCGGGTGCTCGAATCGGACGAGCAGTTGGAGATCCTCACCGACCGCCTTCATCTGACCTGGGACCGCCGGCCTTTCAGCGCGGCCGGCCTTTCCGTACGCGTTCTCGGCGCGATCAGCGCACACCGGGCGACCTGGCGCTGGGGCACCAGGCCGCGCACCCTGGGCGGCACCGCGCGCACCCTCGACGAGGCCGACGGCGCCGTCCCGCTGGAAGACGGCGTCGCGTCCCGGGACGGCATCGCGGTCATCGACGACAGCGAGTCGTTCCTGTTCACCGAGGCCGGCTGGATCGACCGCCGGGTCCCCGGGCGCCGCGACGTGTACGTGTTCGCCTACGGCCACGACTACGCCGACGCGGTCCGCGCGCTCTACGCGGTCTCCGGCCCGCCGCCGGTGCTCCCCCGGTGGGCGCTCGGAAACTGGTGGAGCCGCTACCACGCGTACAGCGCCGACGAATACCTGGAGCTCATGGACCGCTTCGAGGCCGAGCGCGTGCCGTTCTCGGTCGCCGTCCTCGACATGGACTGGCACCGCGTCAAGTCGGTCCCGCCCGAATACGGCCGGGGCTGGACCGGCTACAGCTGGGAGCCCACGCTCTTCCCCGACCCGCCGGCGTTCCTGGCCGAACTGCACCGGCGTGGCCTGCGGACGACCCTCAACCTGCACCCGCACGAGGGCGTCCAGCCGTTCGAGGACGCGTTCCCGGCTATGGCGGCGGCCCTCGGCGTCGACCCGTCGGCCGATGTGGGAGTGCCGTTCGACATCACGAACGAGCGCTTCGCCGAGGCCTACTTCGACGTCCTGCACCGCCCGCTGGAGAAGCAGGGCGTCGACTTCTGGTGGATCGACTGGCAGCAGGGCCAACTGTCGAACATCCCCGGCGTCGACCCGCTGTGGATGCTCAACCACCTGCACTTCGTCGACTCCCCAACCGGGATGATCTTCTCCCGCTACGCCGGCCCGGGCAGCCAGCGCTACCCGGTCGGCTTCAGCGGCGACAGCATCATCAGCTGGGAATCGCTGCGCTTCCAGCCGCACTTCACGGCCACCGCCTCCAACATCGGCTACGGCTGGTGGAGCCACGACGTCGGCGGCCACATCTTCGGCGCCCGCGACGACATGCTCACCGTCCGCTGGCTCCAGCTCGGCGTCTTCTCCCCGATCAACCGGCTGCACTCGTCGTCCAACCCGTTCCTGCAGAAGGAGCCCTGGGCCTACCCGAGGCAGGCCCGCGACGCCTTCGGGGAAGCACTGCGGTTCCGCCACCGCCTGGTGCCCTACCTGCACACCATGAACCACCGGGCGGCGCACGGCGAACCGCTGGTCCGCCCGATGTACTGGGAACACCCGGCCTACGACGTGCCCACCCAGTTCCTCTTCGGCGACTCACTGATCGTCGCGCCGATCACCGACCCGTCCGACGACGTCACGCTGATGGGCTCCACCGACGCCTGGCTTCCGGAAGGCGCCTGGGCCGACATCTTCACCGGCACGGTCTACCACGCCGGCCCGGGCGGCCAGCGCATCCGCCTGCACCGCGACGAACGGTCCATCCCGGCCCTGCTGCGGGCGGGCGCGGTGCTGCCGCTGGCGGCCGACGCTTCGGTACGCCCCGACACCAACCCGCCCGCGCTGGAACTCCTGCTGCTGCCGGGCGCCGACGGCACCCGTTCGCTCGTCGAGGACTCCGAAGACCGGATCTCCCGCAGCCCGCTGGTCTGGAACGAAGCCGACCAGACCCTCACCATCGGCCCGGCCTCCGACCCGTCGGTGGTCCCCGCCCACCGCGACTGGACCATCCGCTTCCTGGGCGCCGAGGTCACCGAGGCAACCGGTGCCACCCTCACCGACGGCCTCCTGACCATCACGGGTGCCCCCGCCGACGGCGAGCTGCGCCTTTCCGTACGCTTCGCCACCGCCCGGCCCGACAAACGCCCGCACCTGTTCGACCTGCTCGCCCGCGCCCAGTGGGACCACGCCCGCAAACTCGACGCCTGGCACGTGCTCCGCACCGACGCCGACAGCCTCCGCAAGGTCGCCGCCCTCCAGTCGCTGGGCCTCCCCGAGTCCCTGCTCAGCGCCCTGACCGAGATCCTCGTCAGCGACTAGCCCCTCCAGCTCTGGTGTGGGCCGGGTCCAGCGAGGACGATGCATGCATGACCGTCGCCGCGCGGCGCGCGCTCGCCGTCCTGTTGCTGTTGGTCGCCTCGATCGGTGTGGTGCCGGGCGGGAAGGCCGCCGTCGCGGCGCCGGAAGGCGCGCATGTCGGGCGGATCGCCGATGACCCGATCGCGCACGACCCGACCGTCATCCGGCAGGGTCACTACTACTACAGCTTCATCACCGGTGACTCGGCGACGCGCACCTACCTGCCGATGCGCCGGTCGGCTGATCTGCTGCACTGGAGCGACCTCGGCCCGGTCTTCACCACCGCGCCGGCCTGGGTCACCGAGCAGCTCGGCACGACTCCCCCGGATTTCTGGGCGCCCGACATCAGCTTCTTCGGCGGGCTCTACCACCTGTATTACGCGGCCTCGTCGTTCGGCACCAACAACTCGGTCATCGGCCTGGCGACCAACACGACCCTGGACCCGAGAAGTCCCGCCTACCGCTGGGTTGATCACGGCATGGTCATCCGGTCGAGCACGGCCGACAATTTCAACGCCATCGATCCCGAGCTGGTGCTCGACGGCGGCGGTGCGTGGCTGGCGTTCGGCTCGTTCTGGGACGGCATCAAGATGCGCCGGCTCGACCGCTCGACCGGGATGCTGTCCACCGAGGACACGACGCTCTACTCGCTCGCTTCGCGCGGCGGCGCGTCCATCGAAGGCGCGAGCATCACCCGGCACGGCGGCTACTACTACCTGTTCGCCAGCCTCGACTACTGCTGCCGTGGCATCGACAGCGACTACCGCGTTGTCGTCGGGCGCTCCAAGAACGTCACCGGGCCGTACGAGGACCGGGCCGGGGTGGCGATGCTGGCCGGCGGCGGCACCGAGCTGCTGCGCGGCTACAACGAGTTCCGTGGCCCGGGCGGCGGCGACGTCTACCACGACCTCTACGTGCACCACTACTACGACCTCGACGACAACGGCCGGCCCAAGCTCTCGGTCCGGCCCATCCGGTGGGCCGGCGGTTGGCCCGCTCTGGGCGATCCGCTGTCCGGCAGCCGGCAGATCGGCCACGGTCCGGCGTACGCCCAACTTGTGAACCGCATCGACGGGAGCGTCATCGCGAACCCGTCCTGCGGCTACGAGGGTGCCGATATCACGCTCAGCGCCCCGGAACGAGACAACACCTGCCAGCAGTGGCGGCTCGACGACCGCGGCGACGGCTTTGTGAGCGTCGACAACCGTTTCAGCAACAAGGTGGCCGAGGTCGCGGGCTGCGTCAACGCCGAGGGCGCCCGGGTGGCCCAGTGGGGCTGGCTCGACAACGACTGTCAGCAGTGGAAGCTTGTCGCCGCCGACGACGGCTGGTCGACGATCCAGAGCAGGCTGAACGGCAAAGTGTTGCAGGGCGCCGGTTGTGGCGGGGCCGGGTCACCCGTGCAGACGGCGACCGCGACCGGGGCCACGTGCCAGCAGTTCCGCGTCCAGCCGGTCGGCTATGTGCTGCTGGTCGACGCGGCCGGGCAGAAGGCTCTCGACGCGTGTGGGCGTACGGTCGCCTATCGCTCCCGCAAAGCGGGAGGTTGCCAGCTCTGGCGCTTTGAGCACGTGGGCGATGGCTACTACCGCGTCGTCAGCAGAACGGGCCGCGTTCTGGCGAAGAGCGGGCGCATCGACGCCGGGGAGTTGTTCGACGGCGCCCGGATCACAGCGGAATGAGCCTCGCGGCGAGGGCGACCGCCGACAGGTCGCCTTCGCGCAGGCGCCCGGCGGCGGACGGCTCGCCGAGGGTTTCGAGCCGGTGTGCCACCGCGTCGACCAGTTGGGTGTCGGCGTCGAACAGCCGGCGGGCCAGCCGGGCCTGGGCCGGGCTGAGTTCGGCGTACGCGCACCGGTCGAGGGCGGCGATGACGTCGGCGTCGAGGGTGCCGGCCAGAGCCCGCTCGGTCACCACCTTGAGGAGCCAGGTCGGCCACCAGCCGTAGCGGGCGATGGCGAGGCTCGACTGCAGCGCCGTCGCGGGTGCCTGGCCGGTGCCGAGCAGGCGCAGCGTGAGGGCGACGTCGACGTTTTCCAGGCACAGCGCCGGAATCAGCGCCCGCACCAGCGGAACCGTCCCGATCAGTGGCTCCGCGGCGGCGGCGCCCTCGGGCCAGCGGCCGTGCAGGACGTGGACGAGCGCGGCCGCCGCGGCGATGCCGGTGCCGTCGTCGGTAGCGCGTTCCTCGAGCCGCGTGACCGTGGCCGCCAGCCGGGCGGCTGCCCGGCCGCCCTGTTCGGCGAGCCCGGCCGCGGCCGGCTTGTTGAGGTGCCGCACCACGGTGTGAACGGCGATCTGCGCCTCTCGCCGCAGCAGCGGGGACGGAATCCGCGGCGCGATCACGTCTCCCAGCCCCTCGACGACGGAGGCCGGGTCGACGCGGTCACTTGCCGACGCGAACTGGGCCCACCATTCGGCGCGATGGTTAGTACTCACAGGAAAGGCATTCGGCCGGGGAGGGAAACGTCTGAACAAAGTGCCGCGGATTGTGACCGGCAAGGCATTCGTTCCCGGTCGCCGCGCGGGTGCGACTCAGGCGCGGCGGAACAGATCCGCCTCGAACCGGTACGCGTCGCCGCGGTACTTGTTGTGGCCGATGAGAACCGGTGTGCCGTCTGAGGTGTACGCCACCTCGTCGCCGACCAGAACCGGCGCCCCGGCCGTGATGCCGAGCAGCCGGGCCAGTTCCGCGTCGGCGATCTCGGCCATCAGCGTGTACGCGCTGCGGTGCACCTCGATGCCGCAGCGCTGCCGCAGTTCGTCGTAGAGCGACACGTCGGCGAGGTCGGCCGTGGTCAGCGCCGAGGCGTGGCTCTCGGGGACGACGACCACGTCGAAGCAGACCGGGGTGCCGTCCATGCCGCGCAGGCGGTCGATCTGGATGACCGGCGCGGCCGGCGCGATGCGCAGCTTGGCCGCCTCGTCGAGGCTGGCCGGCCGCACCTCCTGGCGCATGACGCGGGCGGTTGGGCGCAGGCCGCGGGCCCGGGCCATCTCGGTGAACGACTGCAGGGTGCTCGGCGGCTCGCCGAGCACCTGGGTCGGGACGAACCAGCCGCGCTGGGCCGAGCGCTGCAGGGTGCCCTCCGACTCGAGGCGGCTGAGCGCGAGGCGCAGGGTGGCCCGGCTGACGCCCAGCTGGGCGGCGAGATCGCGTTCGCCGGGCAGCCGTGAACCGGGTGCGTAGCGGCCGACCGTGAGGTCACGGGTCAGCTGCTCATAGGCCTGGGTCGAGGCGGTACCGCTGGTCACGCCGAGCACTGTACCAGTTGCCCCTTTGGTGGGACCAGTTCCCGTTTCTGGTTCAGCACTGGACTAACTGGTATAGGAACGTCTAGGGTCCGGGTTACCGGCGACACAACGGAGTGAAGATGAGAGTTCATAAAGCGGTAATCGCGGGAGCGATCGCGTTAAGCCTGGCCGCGTGCTCCCCGGGCAGCGGCTCCTCGGACAAGACCGCCGCACCGACCACCGTCTCGACCGACGTTGCCAAGGCCGGCAACGTGACCCTCAACCTGACCGACTTCTGGGGTGCGGCCGAGGGCGAGTGGATCAAGCAGGTCATCACCGACTTCGAGAAGAAGTACCCGAACGTCAAGATCGTGCGGAAGACCGAGGACTGGGGCCAGCTCAACTCCACCCTCAATCTCCAGTTGCAGGACGCCGGCGGCCCCGACATCGCGACCGCCAACAACGGGTGGCAGTCGCTCGGCACGCTGGCCAAGGGCGGCCTGGTCGTCAACCTCGACGCGTACGCGAAGGCGTACGGCTGGGACAAGTCGGTCCCGACCACGATCGCGCGGCAGAACCAGTTCACCACCGACTTCAAGACCATGGGGTCGGGTTCGTGGTTCGCCACCCCGATGGCCCGCACGTCGCTGATCGGCCTCTACTACAACGCCGACAAGCTCAAGGCCCTCGGGATCGCCCCGCCGACCAACCTCGCCGACCTCGAGGCCGACGCCGCCAAGGCCAAGGCCGCCGGCCAGATTCCGTTCGAGTACGGCAGCCAGGACGGCTCGACGACCGTGCTCCTCGGGCTGCAGGCCCTGCTGGCCGACAAGAAGAAGCTCAACGACTACATCTACGGCGACTCGACGGTGAAGGCGGCCGACATCGGGATGACCGACGCGGTCACGCTCACCAAGAAGTGGGCCGACCAGGGCTGGTTCCCGCCCAACTTCAACGGCATCGACTACCAGACGGCGGTCGCCAACTTCGTCGGCGGCAAGGGCGTCTTCCGCTGGGAGTACACCGGCTCGCTCGGCCTGAACACCCAGCAGCAGGGCCACTTCGGCTATCTGCAGCTGCCCCAGCAGAGCGGCAGCGGGACGGTCGGCGTGGGCGCCGCACCGGGCGCCATGGTGGTCTCGGCGAAGAGCAAGCACCCGGACGTCGCCGCGGCGTTCCTCAACTACATGATGTCGCCGGAGGCCGGCCAGGCGGCGGTCGACCGTGGTCTCGTCCCGGCGATGTCGCCGGACGTGCAGGTTCCGCCCGCGTCGCTCAGCCTGACCGGGGAGTCGGCCGGCGCGGCGACCCTCGACAAGAACGACGGCTACGTCCCGTACTTCGACTGGTCCAGCCCGACGATGCTCGACACGCTGGGCCAGAACCTCCAGTTGCTCTACGCGGGCAAGACGACGGCCGACAAGTTCACGGCCGCCGTCGACAAGGACCGGGACACCTTCCTGGCCGGGCAGAGCTGACCATGGTGACCTCCGCGCGCTCGACCTCGTCGGCTCAGACTCGCGACGCGCGCCCGGCACCCTCCACCGACGTCCGGCGCCGCTCGGTGCGCCGCCGGACGCGGTGGATCGGCCTCGGCTTCGCCGCGCTCCCGCTCGCCCTGTACGCCCTCGTCGTGCTCGTCCCGCTGGGCCAGTCGATCCAGTACTCGTTCTACAAGTGGGACGGCGTGAGCGCGTCGACCTGGGTGGGGTTCCAGAACTACGTCACGTTCCTCACCGATCCGGTCCTGCGCTCGACGTTCGGGCACGTGCTCGTGCTCATCGGCTTCTTCGCGCTGCTGCCCATCATTCTCGGCCTGCTGTCGGCGGCGCTCCTGACACGGGCCAAGCAGCCGGGCATGGCCGTCTACCGCTGGATCTTCTTCCTGCCCCAGGTCATGACGACCGTCGTGATCGCGCTGGTCTTCAAGCGGATCTACGCGCCGGACGGCCCGCTCAACGCGGCGCTGCGCGCGGTCGGGCTCGGCTCGCTCGCGCGTACGTGGCTCGGAGATTTCACGTGGGCTCTGCCCGCGCTGGGTCTCGTCGGCACCTGGGTGACCTTCGGTTTCTGCATGGTGCTGTTCATCTCCGGCACGTCGGCCATCTCCCCCGAGCTGTACGAGGCGGCGCGCATCGACGGCGCCGGCCCGGTCCGGGAGTTCTTCACCGTCACGCTGCCGGGCCTGCGCGGGCAGATGGCGGTCGCGCTGACCCTGACCATCACCGCCGCCCTGCGCACCTTCGACCTCGTCTGGATCACCACCCACGGCGGTCCGGGCACGTCGACGCTCACCCCCGCGGTCGCGCTCTACAAGGCCGCGTTCCAGAACCCGCAAGTCGGACTCGCGGCGGCGATCGGCGTCGTGATGGCGGCCCTGTGCCTGGTCATCGCGATCGTCATCACCCGCGTGTCGGAGAGGGACTGACCGTGATCTCGAAGACGGAACGCGTCGTCAACTACGTCGTCCTGACGGTCCTGGCCATCATCGTGCTCTTCCCGGTCGGCACCTTCGTCGTCTCGGCGCTCAGCCCGGACCGCTCCGGCAAGCCGGTCGGCTTCTCCCACTTCCAGTGGGGCAACTTCGCCACCGCGTGGCGCGACGCCGACTTCTCGCAGGCGATGACGGTCTCGATGATCATCGCCGTCTGCGTCGTGGTCGGGCAGGTACTTCTCGCACTGCTCGGGGGGTACGCGTTCGGCGTGCTCGGCGTCGTCGGCGACAAGGTGCTGTTCCCGATCGTGCTGCTCGGCATGATGATCTCGCTCGAGGCGATCATCATCCCGCTCTACTACCAGTTCCGTACCTTCAACCTGACCAACACGCTGCCCGGCATCATCCTGGTCCACCTGGGCATGGGCGTGCCGTTCGGCATCTTCTGGATGCGGGCCGCCTTCCGCGCGCTGCCCCGCTCGGCGTTCGAGTCGGCCGAACTCGACGGCGCCGGATCGCTGCGCATGCTGCGGTCGATGGCCGCGCCCATGGCCCGACCCGCCATCTACACGCTGATCCTGCTCAGCTTCATGTGGACCTGGAACGACTACTTCCTGTCGCTGGTGTTCCTGCACGGTGAGAACCAGACCGCGACCGTCGCCCTCGGCGTCTTCCAGGGCAAGTACGTCACCCAGATCAACCTGATGGCCGCCGGCGGCCTGATCGTCGCCGCGCCGGTACTCGCCCTCTACGTCGTCTTCCAGCGCAAATTCATCTCCGGAATGCTGGCCGGCGCGATCAAGGAGTAAGCACGTGACTCTTCAACCCATCGTCCTGCCGGACGCGAGCGCGGTCGGCGACGCGGTCGCCACGACGATCCTCGACCGCCTGGCCGCGACCGGAAACCGGCCCTTCCTGCTCGGCTGCCCGAGCGGTCGCACCGCGATGCCGGTCTACCGGGCGCTGGCCCGGCACGCCGCGCGTGGCGTCGATCTGTCGCGGCTGGTGATCGTCATGATGGACGACTACGTCGAGTCGGACGCTCTCCGGCGGGTCGCGCCTGACCTGTCGTACTCGTGCCTGGGCTTCGCGCGGCGCGAGATCGTGGCGCCGATCGGGCAGGACATCGAGGTCTGGGTGCCCGACCCGGCCGACCCGTCCCGCTACGACGAGGTCATCGACGCGGCCGGCGGAATCGACCTGTTCCTGCTGGCCACCGGGGCCGGGGACGGGCACATCGCGTTCAACCAGCCGGGCACTTCGCGTTCCGCACGGACCCATGTCACCACGCTGGGCGAGGCGACGCGGCGGGACAACATGGGGACGTTCCCCGAGTTCACGACCCTCGACATGGTGCCCACCCGCGGGGTCACGGTCGGCGTCGACACGATCGCCACACTGTCCCGCGAGGTGATCATGATCGTCGGCGGAGCGCACAAGCACGCGGCCTTCTCCCGGATCGCGCGGGCGGAAGCCTACGAGCCGGACTGGCCGGCCACCATCGTCGTCGAATGCAAGAACCCCACGTTGATCGTCGACCGTCCTGCTTTTGAAGGGAACTGAAGTACATGGCAGCCATCAAGCTGGTCTACATCGGTGGCGGGTCCTCCCGCGGCGCGGGGACCATGGCCTCGATTCTGGCCCACGGCAAGGAGTTCGACGGCTCCGAGATCGTCATTCAGGACGTCAACCCCGACCGGTTGAAGGCCGTCGAGACGATCGCGCGGAAGATCGCCCAGGCGGACGGGCTCGACATCAAGATCTCCTCGACGACCGACCGGCGGGCCGCGCTGACCGACGCCGACGCGGTTCTCGCCAGCTTCCGGCCGGGTGACTTCGCGGCCCGCGCCCTCGACGAGCGGATCCCGCTCAAGCACGGTGTCATCGGCCAGGAGACGCAGGGGCCGGGCGGGTTCTTCATGTCGCTGCGCTCGATCCACATCTACGAGGACATCATCCGCGACCTCGACGCGGTCGCCCCGAACGCGGTCATCTTCAACTACACCAACCCGGTGAACATCGTCTCGCAGGCGGTCACCCGGTTCACCGACCGTACGATCTGGTCGATGTGCGAGGGCTCGATCGTCTTCCCGAAGACCGTGCTTCGTGCGGCCGGCCTCAGTGCCGAAAAGGCGAACATCGTGATGGCCGGCGTGAACCACAACATCTGGTCGTACGAGCACACCTACGACGGCCAGGACCTCATGCCGCTGCTCGACGCGGCCTGGGAGGCGCGCAAGGACGACCCCACGCTCGACATCCACTCGAAGCGGATGCTGCGCCTGGCGACGACCATGCGGTCGGTGCCGGCCGACTACTTCCAGTACTACTACTTCCGCGAGGAGGTGCTCCGGGAGTCGCAGGCCAAGCGGACCACGCGGGCCGAGGACCTGCTCGCGGCGCTGCCCGGTTACTGGGAGCACTACGAGGAGCAGATGAACGTCGAGGTGCCTTCGCTGGACCCGGCCCGCTCCCGGGGCGGCATCCACGAACTCGAGCTGGCCATCGACGTGATGAGCGCCTACTACAACGACAAGAGCGCGCGCCTGCCGGTCAACCTGCCCAACGCCGGCGGCGCGCTGCCCGGCTTCGACGAGGACGTCGTCGTCGAAATGTGGTGCACTGTGGACGGTCAGGGCGTGCACCCGCTGCCGCAGAAGCCGCTCCCCCACGCCGTACGCGGTCTCGTGCAGCAACTCGCCGAGTTCCAGTACCTGGCCGCCGAGGCCGCGTGGAAGGGCAACCGGGCCGACGGCATCCGCGCGCTGGCCGCCAACCCGATGGTGCCCACGCTCGCGGTCGCCGAGGAGCTGTACGACGAGATGGCGTACGCGCACCGGGCGTACCTCCCCGCGCGTCTGCTCCAATGACGACCGCCTATCTAGCGGTCGACGCCGGAAACTCCAAGACGGTCGCCCTCGTCACCGACGCCGAGGGCACCGTCTTGGGCCGTGGCCGGGGCGGAAACGGCGACATCTACGGGGCGGCGAGCGTCGATTCGGCCGTGGAATCCGTCTTCGAGGCGGTCGCCGCCACCGGCATCGCCCCCGGCGACATCGCGTCGGCGGCCTTCCGGATCGCCGGTGTCGACTACCTCGAGGACGCCGAGTTCTGGAGCGGCCACATCCGTTCCCGGCTCGGCGACATGGGCCGCTGGAGCGTCAAGAACGACGCGTACGCGTCCCTGCGCCTGGTCGACGGATCCGGTGTCGCGGTGTCGATCACTGTCGGCACCGGACCGGCGGTCGGGGCCCGGTCGAAGGACGGGCGCGAGGAGCACTCCGGCTTCTTCGTCTTCGACCACCTCGGTGGCAGCGGACTCGGCGCCAACGCTCTCAAGGCGGTGTGCCGGGCCTGGATGGACAACGGCCCCGCGACATCGTTGACCGGCGCGATGTGCAAGCTCTACGACGTTGCTGACGCGTGGGAGCTGCGGCACGCCTTCACCCGGCGGTTCGGCGCCCGGCCCGAGACCGACCTCTGGCGGGCGTCGAGAGTCGTGCTCGCCGCGGCCGGGGCGGGCGACGCGGTCGCCCTCGGCATCGTGACCGACCAGGCCGAGTCGTTCGTGCGGCTGGCCGGGTGGTGTGCCCGCCGCGTCGGCGTGGACCTGGCCTCCGGCGAGCTGCCGGTGCTGCTCAACGGATCGGTCGCCACCTCCGAGCACCCGGCGATGCGGGACGCGCTCACCGCGGAGCTGGCGCGGGTCGCACCCGCCGCCGGAGTCGTCGTGGCCGACGCCTCCCCGCTGAGCGGCGTCGTGCTCGACGCCCTGGCCGAGGGCGGCGTCTACATCGGTCCCGACCTGCTCACCCGGGTGCGCGACGCCCATCCCGACGATTTCCTGATGACCTGAAGGACTCTGAGTGAACGACATCGACGCCGTCCTGGCCGCCCTCACCCTTTCGGAGAAGGCCTCCTTGCTCTCCGGCCACGACGACTGGTACACCGAGGCCATCGAACGCCTCGGCGTGCCGGCCGTCGAGGTCGGCGACGGCCCGCACGGGCTGCGCAAGGAAACCGGCGTCGACATGGTGTGGGTGCCGGCCACCGGCTTCCCGACCGCGTCGGCGCTCGGCGCCTCCTGGGACCGCGATCTCGTACGCCGGGTCGCGACCGCGATCGGCGAGGAGGCCCGGGCCGAGGGGGTCCAGGTCGTGCTCGGGCCGGGCGTCAACATGAAGCGGTCGCCGCTGTGCGGCCGCAACTTCGAGTACTTCTCGGAGGACCCGCTGCTGTCCGGGGAGCTCGGGGTCGCGTACGTCGAGGGTCTGCAGTCGACCGGCGTCGGCGCCTCGCTCAAGCATTTCGCGGCCAACAACCAGGAGATCGAGCGCACCCGCATCTCGGTCGAGGCCGACGACCGTACGCTCCGGGAGATCTACCTGGCCGCGTTCGAACGGGTGGTGAAGACCGCCGACCCGTGGACCGTGATGTGCTCCTACAACCGGCTGCGCGGCGTGCACGCCTCGGAGAACCGCTGGCTGCTCACCTCGGTGTTGCGGGACGAGTGGGGATACGACGGTGTGGTCGTCTCCGACTGGAACGCCGTACATCATCGGGTGGCCGCCCTGGCGGCCGGTCTCGATCTCGAAATGCCGGGCACCGACGGCAAGACCGACGCCGAGATCGTGGCCGCCGTGCAGGCGGGCTCGTTGGACCTCGGGGTCGTCGACGCGGCGGTCCGGCGCGTGCTGCACCTGGTCTCCCGTGTCTTCCCCGGTCCGGACGCCGTGAACGGGCCGGTCATGGACCTGGGCGTGGCGCCCGGTCGGCGGCTCTCGGCCGAGCAGCTCGCTCTCCTGAAGGCCGGCGAGCACCACGAGCTGGCCCGGTCGGCGGCCGCCGGTTGCGTGACGTTGCTGCGCAACGAAAACTCGGCGCTGCCGCTGTCCGGCGGCGGCCGGGTCGCCGTCATCGGCGCGTTCGCCGCCCACGCGCGCATCCAGGGCGGCGGCTCGTCCGGGGTGGACCCGACGCGGGTCGACAACGCCCTCGACTTCTTCGGTGACGTCGTCTACTCCCCCGGCTACGTACACACGCCGCTCGACGCCTACCAGGACGACCTCGACGCCTACTTCGCCGCCCACGACGCCAAGTTCACCGAGCCCCGCCGTGCGGCCGCCCTCGTGGAACCGCTCCGCCGCGCCGCCGCGGCCGAACTCCTCGCCGCCGGCCCGATCTCACCGCGCGCCGCCGCTCTCATCGACGACGCGGTCACCGCGGCCGAGCCGGCCGACACGATCGTGGTCTTCGCCGGCCTGCCCCTGGCCTTCGAACAGGAGGCCGACGACCGTACGACCCTGGCCCTGCCCGCCGACCAGGTCGAGCTGATCGGACGCCTGGCCGACCTGCCGGCCAAGCTGGTCGTGGTCCTCTCCAACGGCGCCGCCGTGACGATGGACCCCTGGCACGACCGGGTCGACGCGATCGTCGAGGCGTGGCTGCCCGGCCAGGCCGGAGCGGGCGCGGTCGTCGACGTCCTGCTGGGCCGGGTCAACCCGTCGGGCAAGGTGGCGGAGACGTTCCCGCTCGCACTCGAGGACACCCCGGGCTACGTCACGTGGACCGGCGAACGCGGCACTGTGCTTTACGGCGAGGGCGTGTTCATCGGCTACCGCTGGTACGACGCCCTCCGCCGGTCGGTGCGCTACCCGTTCGGCCACGGCTTGTCCTACACGACTTTCGCGTACTCGGAACTTGAAGTCAGCGTCAGCGACGCGGTCACCGTCTCCTGCACGGTCTCCAACACCGGCTCCCGGGCCGGCCGCGAGGTGATCCAGCTCTATGTGGGCGACCCGGACGCCGCGGTCCGCCGCCCACTGCGGGAGCTGCGGGGCTTCGACAAGGTCACCCTCGCGCCGGGCGAAAGCACCCGAGTCACCTTCCCGTTGTCGAGCCGCGACTTCGCCTACTGGGACGTGGCGGCCGACGCGTGGCGTCTGGAGGGAGGCGACTTCACCATTGAGGTCGGCGCCTCCTCCCGCGACATCCGCCTCGAAACCACCACCACCCTGCCCGACGACCCGTCGCTCCCACCGCTGATCCCGGACGAGAAGCTGCTCGAGCTCAACGAGTCCCGCTTCACCGAGGGCCACCACGCGTAGCGGTCACACCGGCGCTCGGCCGGAAGCGCCATCAGGGCGCCGGCCGCAACCGGCCCGTGAGCACGAACAGCGCCGCCAGGTTGGCGGCGAAGACGAGGCCCGCGCCGGCCGTCACGGCGGACGCGCCCAGATTCCGCCACAGGCCGGCGAAGCCGGCGACCGCGAC